>JBBSIK010000165.1:0-6581 GCA_038232115.1 Chloroflexia bacterium | reverse complement strand
TGTCTGTATTATCTGTTCGCCACGCGCCCAGGTGCGCGGGAGGGTGTATACCCCAGGGCAAGAAGTCGAATACGGCTCTTGGTGGGCGCTGCCGTTCTCGGCATTGCGATTGGACTGGCGCAGTTTCTACCGACCGTAGACTTCATGCTCAACAGTGATGCATTCGGCAGTCGCGCCGGCTCGGCCCATCCCTTCAGCATAGGCGAGATGGCCTTGAGGCTGATCGTCATGGCTGTGCCCAACTTCACTGGCACTCCGGTGGCAGGCAACTACTGGGTGCAGCCTTCCGTTACGAACTTCAACGAACAGACAGGCTACATAGGCCTGCTCGCGCTGGGGCTTGCCATCACGGGAGCGGCCTCTATGTGGCGGCGCGACCGTCTAGTGCCTTTCTTTGCTGTTTCGGCCCTGCTCGCCCTGCTGCTCGGCATACAAGCTCCCGGTTTTAACTTCGTAAGGGCGCTGCCACTGTTCAATGCGGGACCCGGGGTGCGCTGGCTGATAGTTCTGAGCTTCTGCGGCGCGGTGCTGGCGGGGTACGGCGTGGAAGCTCTCATGTCCTATGCGCTACGCTCCCGCCGACTGCGTAGTCTAGGCCTGCTCTACGCCGCCGGTGCGCTCGCTGTCTTCGGCTTGTTGCTCCTGCTCTATGGCGGAGTGAGAGATGGAAGCTGGGATCGCGCGTGGGGCGCGCCCCTGCTGAACCATGTCCAGATGGCGCGCCTGCTTTACCCGCTGCAAATTAAGCTCAACTGGCCCATAGTCTTTCTCGCGCTGGGCGCCCTCGTCGTGCTGGCGAGATGGCGTGGTTGGCTGCGGGCAACAACCCTGCCGGTCGCCATCATTGCCCTGCTGTACGCTGACCTGTGGACCTTCGGCAGCCGTTACAACCCGGTCACGCCTGCCGCCGCTATCTACCCGCCGACTAATACCATACGCTACTTATCGGGGAACCTGGGCCGTAGTCGCATGGCGGGCACCATCAACCTGCTGCGCCCGAATGTGCCGATGGTCTTTGGGTTCCGCGACCTGCGCGGTTACGAAGACCTGTTAGACGCGCCGTTCGCCGAACTGTACAACAACTTTTACAGCCAGACCCGCACTCCCGTATTTGACGTATCGCGCAAGCGGAACCTTGAACTTAACGCGATCGAACAGCGCCAGCTTAATATGGCGAGCGTGCGCTACGTGGTCACCGTTCGCAAGCCGAGAGTAGCGGGCGATCCGAGGCCATACCGCTTCATCCTGGAGGAGGGGCGCACGGCGACTTATGAGAATCTGCAAGCCTTGCCACGAGCCTACGTGGTATATAGCTCACGGGTGCGGCCCAACCTCTCAGGAGCCGCCGCTTCCCTTCGCTCGGTCACGAACGATCCGGCCCGTACTGTAATCCTGGACGCGGGAGAAGAAGTGCTGCCCGGCCCAGGCACTGACCCAAAATCCGCTCCTGTTACCTGGCTCGCAGACGAGCCTGAGCGCGTAGAATTGGAGGCGACCCTCCCCGCTCCCGGCTGGCTCGTGCTAAGCGACAACTACGCGCCAGGCTGGGAGGCTGAACTCGACGGCGCGCCTGTGCCCATGCTGCGGGCCAACGTCGTCTTTCGAGCGCTGGCGGTACCCGCCGGCAAGCACACGGTAGCCTTTTACTATAGACCCCGTATATTCTACGTCTCAGCCTCCATCAGCATAGTCGCTCTTCTGGTTGCGCTGGCGCTCGGCCTGCTCGACCCCGTAAAGAAACGGCGACCTGTAAGCGCCCTGACTACATAGCTCAAGGGAAAGAGGCTGGCATGGTTCAGAACGGGCCGGTAGTTTGGCGATACGCGCTAGACAAGCACAAGCTACGCTGACCCCGCACGCGACCGTGTGTTATACTCCTCATTGAAACCCCAATTTTTTGCCGCCACCGGAGGCCGCTTTGGATAGAGAAAAGTTGCTCAGAGCCGCCCGCGATATCCTGGAAGCGATAGGTGAAGACCCAGATCGAGAAGGTCTCAGAGATACGCCACGCCGTGTAGCGGACATGTACGAGGAGGTGTTCGCCGGACTCGCTATTGACCCCTCAGAGTATCTTTCCGTCGGTTTCGAGGAGAGCCACAAGGAGATGGTGGTGCTTCGGGATATACCTTTCACGGCCTTCTGCGAACACCATCTTTTGCCCTTCGTAGGCAAGGCGCACGTGGGCTACATCCCGGCAGGTCGCATCGTGGGGCTGTCGAAGCTGGCGCGTGTGGTCGAGGGATTCGCTCGTAGACCGCAGTTGCAGGAGCGGCTCACCAGCCAGATAGCCGACACCATCGTAGGAACGCTCAAGCCGACGGGGGTGGGCGTGGTTATCGAGGCACAGCATTTTTGTATGATCATGCGGGGCGTAAAGAAGCCGGGCAGCGTGATGGTCACGTCGGCCATGCGCGGGATTTTCAAGACCAATCCTCCAACACGTGCCGAGTTTCTCGAATTTATCCGCGACAACCATTAGCAGGTGTTTTAGTTTGTAGTTAACTGTGCCGCAGGGCTGTTGCCTTTCAAGTTAGCGGGAAGGGGCACGGGGTCATGTCAGAAACGGTTCAGCAATTAGCCGAATGGATAGCATCGTTGCCTGAGTTCGGAGGTACGCCTACTGTCGAGTACAAGTATGAGCGCGATGGCGTGCCGCGATACCTGGTCATTGGGCGTGGCGAGAAGTCTCTGCTCAAGCTTTACCGCGACACCGGATCGAGGCCCGCGAACACACTGGAGCGCGGGGCACGCGACATGGCCCGTGCAGAGGCAGCAGCGTTGCGCGAGTTTGCACCCTCCGGCTTGGCTCCCAGGCTGGTGTGGGAAGGTGAGATACCCCCTCATATCGGCGGCTACGGCGTCATCTATCGCTGGGTGGACGGCGCGCCCGCAGACCTCGATGGCCTGACGGAAGGAGACGTTCGACAATGGTCGGATGCCCTGTGGAACGTGCATGCGGGCAGCACCGACCTCAAGTTCATCGCGCCGCACTCGCGCGATCTCGGTAGCTGGTGGATACGTGCCCATGAGCAGTACCGCGAGATCCTCCCCACGTTCCTCAGCACGTTGCCACCCCACGTTGAAACCGCGCTCTCCACATTGACTCAGTCCACGGCGGGTGATGCCAATGCCCACAAGCGATTCTGGCAGGGAGGCAAGCTGGTGCCCGTCCACGGCTCGCCCGCGCTCCACAACGTCGTCCTCGGAGGCGGCCATGTCACGCTGGTAGATTGGTCGTGGTTTGGGCTGGGCGACCCGGCATACGAGCTTGCGAACGCGGTCTGGAACCTGGCTATCGCTGGGCATGAAACTCTGCTGGAAGAACTCGTCCGGCCCTACACTGAAAAGGCTGACGACGTGATGCTTGAGAGGCGCGTGATGATCTACAGGCGCTTGCTGCCCTATAAACGCTGGCTCGACTTGCTTTCGCGGCGCGCCAACGGCGAGGCGATCACACAGGGCGACATCGAGCATGGCAGCTTCTACCTGGAAAGCAGCATGCTGGTCTACGGCTGGCGAGAGGGGGCAATACAAGAAGTTCTGCCCGATTTTGCGGCTTGGCTCGCACAGGAACATGTGGGAGTGGATGGCTAGCGCGAAAAAGAGCTACAACGCCCGCGTCGTGGGCCTCGACCCGGCTCTTATTTCGGGCGAGCTTGCACGTGTGGGCGCGCAAGGCCCCGGCCAGGAGATCATGTGGAACAAGGCCAACTTCCTGCCCATCCTCCTTGAGAAGCTATCATGCGTGGGCGCTAACGTTCTCAAGCAGGAGATGCTCACCAGGGGCGGCGACTGTGCCGTACATCACGACTGCGTGACGCTTGAGCGAGACGAGACATCGGTACTGCTCACCGGCACGCGAGCGCAGTATGACGACCTGGTAGGTAAGCTGCACTGGCAGGGGTTCGGCCTGCCGGAGGCCGCTCGGCAGATCGCGGAGCTACTCGGCAACCTCGATTGGCGGTCGCGGCCCTTGCAGCTTGGATCATATACCCTGCCTATGGGTGAGCGCACGCTTGTCATGGGCATCATCAATGCCACGCCCGACTCCTTCTCAGGCGACTCGCTTGACGGCGATGTGGCGGCGGCGGTCGCCCAGGCCAGGCGCATGCGCGCGGAAGGGGCGGATATCCTCGATGTTGGGGGCATGAGCACGCGGCCCGGCTCGGAGCCAATCGGCACGGACGAGGAGATACGCCGTGTAGTGCCCATCATCGAACGTTTGACGGCCCCTGGCGGTGTGCCTCTGCCTATATCCGTTGACACCAGCCGGGCTGAGGTCGCCAGGGCAGCAGTGCAGGCGGGCGCGCTTATCATCAACGACATCACAGGGTTGCGCGATGACCCGGAAATCGCCACGGTAGCCGCAGAGACAGGTGCGGCACTCGCGCTCATGCACATACAGGGTACGCCCCGCACCATGCAACAGCACCCACACTATGACGACCTCATGGGCGAAGTGATACTCTACCTGCGCGGGGGGGTTGACAAAGCTATAGCCGCTGGGGTAAACAAAGAGCGTATCTGGGTAGACCCCGGCATTGGCTTCGGCAAGACGCTGGAACACAACCTCGAACTGCTCAGGCGGCTCAAGGAACTCAGATCGCTGGGCTGCGGGATACTTGTCGGCACATCACGCAAGGGCTTTATTGGCCGCATACTCGCACATGGTGGTAAAGTGCCGCCTCCCGAAGAGCGCGTTACAGGCACAGGCGCTACGCTGGCCGTGAGTATAGCCAACGGCGCGGACGTGGTGCGGGTGCATGATGTCGCGCAAGCTGTGGAGGTGGCGCGGGTGGCAGACGCCATTATACGTACACTTGGTGGAAGAGAGTAAGTGCCCACCGTTTATCTAGGGCTAGGCTCGAACCTGGGCAACAGCATAACTCAGCTGAAGTCGGCGCTTTCTGAGTTGAACGCGCTTGAGAGCACGCAAATAACTGCCAGATCGAGGCTATACTGTAGCAAGCCGTGGGGCAAACCAGACCAGCCGGATTTCGTGAATATGGTAGCGCAAGCCGAAACGACGCTAACCCCTGAAAGCCTCCTCCACGAATGCAAACGGATCGAACGGGAGGCCGGGCGCACGGCAGGCGAAAGATGGGGGCCCCGTGTGCTCGATATAGACATCCTGCTCTACGAGGGCGTCATCAGGGGCACGCCCGAATTGGCGATACCTCACCCCCGCATGTGGGAGCGGCGCTTCGTGCTGCAACCACTCGCTGACCTCTGGCCGAACCTGACCGCGCCCCAGGGCACCGGCATAGGTGAGCTACTAAAAAGAGACAATATCAGTTCGCAGGGCGTCTGGCTCTGCGGCGAGGTGGAAGGCTCGGATGAAAATGCGGTTTGGTAGAACAAAACAGGCGGCTGCTCTACTATGCGCGTGGGTCATTGCTGCTCTCGCTTTCTTAGGGCCTGCTCTGGCGCAAGAGCAGTGGACCTCGCTCGGCAGCATCCCTGGCGGCACGTGGAGCATAGCCCCTGACCCCTCGGACGGCACAGCTATGTACGCCCTCAACAGCGGCGGCATTTCTCGCACCACTGACAAGGGCGCAACCTGGAACGTCTGTAGCCCTGGAGCAACCATGATGCGTCTGGTGGCCTCCGGCGGAGGGCAGGCAACACCACTGCTGTACGCCGCTGGTGCTTCTGGCTTGCGTGTAAGCGGGGACGGCTGCAAGACATGGAAGGATGTCGCCACTCAGGGTCTAAATCCATCTGCCGCACACGTGAGATGGCTGGCACCCTACCCGAACAACGCGAGCGTGCTGTATGCAGGCATGGACGGACTGGGCGGGCTATATCGTTCGACAGATGCGGGCGCGACCTGGCAGCCGGCATCGAAGGGCTTGCCGGCTAATTCGTGGGCAACGTCTCTAACTGCGGATCCCGCAAATCCATCTGTGATCTACGTTGGCCTGCGGTACACGGGCAACGATCACTCCACTGCCTATATGTACAAGTCAACTGACGGCGGGCTGACATGGCGCTCTTCTTCGCTCGGCATCCATGTGTTACCCAATAGCGGCGGGTACATAACGGGCATAGGCTGGAGTGGCAATACGCTCTTTGCAGCCACTTCCGCCGATGGCATGTACCAGTCCGCAGATAGAGGCACAACGTGGACTGCCGCTACGATGCCGGGGCGCACGACAGCAGTGCATGACTCCACCGGCAGTGTTCAAGTGAGTTCTTTCGCAACTGGGGCAGACGGCGCACTATTGATCGGCACCGAGCAGGGCGCATATCAATCGCTGGATGGCGGGCGAACATGGCAGACGCTTGGCCCGGCGCAGACGGAAGGCAGACCCACACTGGTGGCGCTAGATCCGCTGAGTGGCCGAGTGGCGCTGGCGGGCGCTGGAGGTGCGTGGAGCTATAAGATGCCTACAGGCACCGTAACACTTCCCAGGACGACCAGTGTTCCAGGCACGCAGGCAACTTCCACCCCACCACTTCCCGCCAGTCTAGCCACAAACACACCAACTTCAACGTCCACGCCCACACAGACGCCGACGGTCACGCCCACCCCAACTGTGGCTCTCGTGAACGGTCCCAAACCCACTGATCGCGTAGAG
>JBBSIK010000164.1:0-6584 GCA_038232115.1 Chloroflexia bacterium | reverse complement strand
TGTCGGAGGCGCACGGCGCGCTCAAGTTGCTGGCACTGGAACTGACACGCATTGCGAATGACTTACGGCTCATGTCGTCGGGGCCGCAGACCGGCCTCGCTGAGATTAATCTGCCTGCCGTGCAGCCCGGTTCGTCCATCATGCCGGGCAAAGTGAACCCCGTCATGATGGAGATGCTCAATATGGCCTGCTTCCAGGTAATCGGCAACGACACAACTATCACGATGGCTGTGCAAGCCGGCCAGTTAGAGCTAAACGTGATGATGCCTGTCATGGCCTTCGACATGCTCATGTCAATAGATATCTTGCGCAATGCCATGGAAGTAGCTGCCGAGTTCAACGTGGAAGGCATCACAGCCAACGTAGAACGATGCCGGAAGTATGTGGAGGAGAGCAACGGCCTGGCTACGGCCCTGAACCCGTACATCGGCTACAGCGCCGCGGCGAAGGTCGCCCAGGAGAACGCCCG
The DNA here is from genome assembly GCA_038232115.1 of Chloroflexia bacterium. Taxonomy (GTDB): domain Bacteria; phylum Chloroflexota; class Chloroflexia; order QHBQ01; family JADMIH01; genus JADMIH01. The sequence goes on along the minus strand of JBBSIK010000164.1, from coordinate 6,115 downwards.
TACCGGCAAATCAATGCGCCAGATCGTCCTCGAAATGGGCTTCCTTCCCGCAGAGGAACTGGACCGCATCCTCGACCCCGTGGCGATGACGGAGCCTGGCATACCGGGTAAAAAGTGAAACGTGATGCGTAACTCGAACTTGTGATGCGCTTTACTAAAGAGTGTCTCTTCGATACCAGCATTCATACCCGGCAAGTCGTGTTATGAAGTTACGTATCACGTTTCGCGTTTCAAAACCATGTCAACTAGAGCAGCACAGCAGAACAACAGCATCGTCATTCCTTCGATGGCGGACCTCCTTGAGGGATACCGCCCGGAGGTGGTTGCCTCGTGGGTGCAGTTATTGTTCGGGATGGACGGGTCTCACTACCGCGAGCGGCCGGTGACGGAATTACAGACCTCAACTGCGGCTTGCATTTCGGCGTTGGCTACTCTGTTCCGGTCCGGTAGCTACGATTCCCTATCTAATTACGCCGACATACTTTGCTCGCACCGTGCCGAGCAGGGCTTCGATATTTCAGAGGTGCTAGAGGGCCATCTATTGCTGGCCGAAGCGGTGCTGCCCATCGTGCAGCGAGAGTTTGGCTGGGACCGGGATGAAGAGGCGGCGCTTTCTATGGCTCGCGCCCTCGATACCGCCTTACGCTGGTTGGTGATCCGTTTCAGCAAGATTTACTCGCTTGCCCTCAATGCGCGGTTGCAAGAACAGGTACACTTGCTGGAAGAGCAACAGCGGCAGTTGGAAAGGCGTGTGCGTGAAGTGACCGCACTTGTACGCTCTAGCGCCCTGATAACATCGTCGCTCAATCTCAGCCAGGTGTTGTCCCTCATCCTGGAACAGCTTGCCGAAGTTGTGAGCTATGACCGGGCTACGATACAACTGCTGTTTGGAGCCAAACTGCGCATCATTGCCGCGGAAGGGTTCAACGACGAGGAGACTGTGGTAGGTGTCGCGTTCGATCCCAGGGAGAACGCGCTTACTCGGCGTCTGCTGGACGGGGAAGCGCCTATTGTTCTGCCGGACGTTAGGCAGGAACCCGCGTTTATAGCGGACGATGGCGACCCAACCCGCTCCTGGATAGGGGTGCCCCTCATGGTGCGCAACGAGGTGATAGGTGCGTTGTCGCTCGATAAGCGCGAACCGAGGTATTACGACGAGGAAGACGGTCAGACCGTGCTCGCGTTCGCCAATCAGGCTGCCATTGCCCTGCAAAACGCCAAGCTGTACGACCGCTCACGGGAGCAAGATATCTTGCAGGAGCGGAACCGCCTGGCGCGCGAACTGCACGACTCACTCTCGCAGTCTCTTTTTAGCATGGTGCTTAACGCTGAGGCCGCAAACCTCTTTATGGATACGCAGCCGGAGAAGGCCCGATCCCAGATCCAGGTGCTGTACGAGACCGCCAACGCCGCCCTTAAGGAGATGCGAACACTTATCTTTGAACTGCGCCCCGCCAACCTGGAGCAAGAGGGCCTCGCCACAGTTCTGACCAAGCACGCCAAGATGATCGCCGACCGCCAGGGTATTCGCATACAGGTGGATGTGGTGGGCCAGCGCCGGTTGCCTCTACCCATTGAAAAGGCACTGTTCAGGGTGGCGCAGGAGGCTCTGAACAACGTGGTCAAGCATGCCCAGGCCAGCGAAGTCACGATAACACTTACGACACACGACAACCTGGTTACTATGACGATAGAGGATAACGGCATTGGTATCGGCCCCCAGGCGACACGCCACAACTCGCTGGGACTCACCTCGATGCGCGAGAGGGCCGAGCAGCTTGGTGGCACGATTCAGATAGGATCTGCAAGGGAGGGCGAGGGCACGCTGGTTCGCGTGAGTGTGCCCTGCGAACAGTAGGAGGAGACTAAGATGGCAGTTGGTGACTCAAGAGCAGACTCGGAAAAGATAGCGATAGTGCTGGTGGATGACCACGCCATTGTGCGCCAGGGGCTGCGTACCTATCTGGAGCTACAGCCCGACATAGAGGTGGTGGGTGAGGCCTCGGACGGCAATGAAGCCGTGGTGGTCGTGCGGGATTCCTTGCCCGACATCGTGCTCATGGATCTTGTTATGCCCAACTCGGACGGGGTGGAAGCGACTCGTGCCATCACCGCGATGTCACCAAGCACGCGTGTAATCGTGCTTACTTCGTTCAGCGAGGACGAGAAAGTATTTGCATCTATCAAGGCTGGCGCGCAGGGTTATCTGATGAAGGACGTGCTGCCTCAGGACCTCGTAAAGGCGATCAGGACCGTCTATAGCGGGGAGGCACAACTTGATCCTGAGATTGCTCGCAAGCTCATGCAGGAGTTTACCCACCCGCAGCCTGTCTCGCCTCGCCATGATCTGACAGAGCGGGAACTTGAGGTGTTGCGCTTGATCGCACAAGGCAAGACGAACAGGGACATTGCTGAGGACCTGGTGCTCAGTGAGAAAACTGTGAAGACCCATGTGAGCAATATCCTTCAAAAGCTGCATCTTTCCGACCGGACGCAGGCCGCAGTCTACGCGCTGAGGCAGAAGATCGTAGACTAGCCCGCATTTTTAGCATTTTTACTATTAACTCGGTCTGTAGACCTATTGTGCATCCGGCGGGAGTAGCGTAAAATAATACCACGTAAATACGGTGACAAAGCGGTTGTGATATAGGTATAATTTATATTATGAAGAAGCACTATCCCGCGAGCCTAATATTTCGTTTCCCAAGGGGCCAGGCGTGACCTACTTCGCAGGAAACTCGACGGTATACGGTGCGACCTATTATTCAGCGCCTCGAGATTTTGAAGCGCCGCAAAAGCCGCCGTCTATGGCCTCTCATTACCAGTATGTACCGCCTCTTTCCCCAGCCTCTAATCCGCGAATACGTGTCCTCGTCGCGGGTGATCATGACTGTCTCCGCTCCAGCCTCAAGACGATGCTCGAGCTAGACCCAAGAATACAGGTAGTCGGAGAGGCCGCCGATGATTGCGAGACCATTAAAGTAGCTCGACGTTTGCGCCCCGATGTTGTATTGATTGATCTGGATATGCGTTGCTGTGACAAATATGAGGCCCTTGCGGAAATCGTGGAAAAGCATCTTGTCTCCTCGGTAGTAGCCCTTACGATCCACGATGATCCCGGTGAGCGGGCAGCAGCCCAGGCAGCGGGCGTGAATATTTTCCTCGAAAAAGGCGTCCCCTACAAGCAACTAATCAGCGCTATTCGTCTCGCAGCCTCCACTTCCTTCCCCAAATAAATTGCTCCCTTTCGACTTCTTGCTTCCCTTCGTAATCTCCTCTCGAACCTCCCTCTCGGATTTTCTTCTTGTTCTTTATTCGCATGCTATATGGCGCGCCGCTTGCTTCCCCGCGCTCTTTCTTATCTCGGTTTTTCTCTTCGATCTAACAGGTCACTAGGTAATCGCATTGCTTCGGATTTGCGCTACGCCCTTTGGCGTACAACTTTAGACTTACTGCATCTTGAATCGGCGTTCCAACGGTGTATGTGTGGCGTACCTAAACTAGGCCTCATGCCGTTTTGATTTACCTCCTTGTCCCGATTGCTCGGAGCCGCCTGGCTGGTACAATGTGACTATAAAGCGAAAGCAACAGTTAATCGGAAATAGGAGGAAACAGCAATGAACGAGAGCTATTACATGCTAGAGCAGAGGGCGCGCATGATCCAGAAGGACAAGGAGAGCCAGGCTCTAAAGCGACGCAGGTTCCAGAAGGCCCGCCGCGCAATCCAGAAGTCCGCCAAGTAAGCCTGCGACCATGAAGATCGCAGCGCAACATGATCGCTCGACGGGTACAACCCCGGCGAATGGCGACAGAAAGTAAGAGGTCCAGCTAGCTTTGAGCAGCCGGGCCTCTTACATTTAAGGGCGATGGATGTTAGTAAGAGACGGAAACGCAGAGGCGCAAAGAACACAGAGGATGCGCAAAGGTTAAGAAGGATTCTTGTATCTCACCCAAAACTCGAAACTGTTAGACCCGACCCCCTACTCGGTGGCGGGACGGCCTTCCTTGAGGGTGGCGCTGCTGATCACCAGGCGCTGTATCTCCGAGGTGCCTTCGTATATCTCGGTAATTCGAGCATCTCTATATAGGCGCTCGACAGGGAAGTCACGCAAGTAGCCGTAGCCACCGTGGATTTGAACGGCCATGTTGGCGACTTTGTTCGCGGTCTCGGAGGCATGTAGCTTGGCCATCGCGGCCTCTTTGCTGAAGCGGACCCCCTGATCCTTCTGGCAAGCGGCGTGATATGTGAGTAGGCGCGAAGCCTGTACCTCCGTTGCCATATCAGCTATCTTGATCTGAATCGCCTCGATTTCCGCCAGGGGCTTGCCGAAAGCGTGGCGCTGGTGCGAGTATTTCACAGCCGCGTCAATGCAGGCCTGCCCGATGCCCACAGCCTGTGCCGCAACGCCGATGCGACCACCGTCGAGGGTCTGCATGGCGATCTTGAATCCATCCCCTATCTTGCCCAGGATATTCGTTTTGGGCACTCGGCAATTCTCGAAGTGCAACTCTACCGTATTGGAGCCATGGATGCCGAGTTTCTTCTCTTCGGTCCCCACCTGGAAGCCGGGCATAGAGGTCTCTACGATGAAGCACGTGATGCCCCTGTGCTTCAGGTCACGGTCGGTCTGCGCCCAGACGAGGCACACCTTTGCCACGCCGCCGTTGGAGATGAAGATCTTGGAGCCGTTCAGGACGTATTCGTCGCCGTCCTCGACTGCGGTGGTCGCCATGGATGCGGGGTCGGAGCCGGCTGCCGGTTCGGAGAGGGCATAGCAGCCCAATATCTCACCTGTGGCAAGGGGCACGAGGTATTTGCGCTTCTGCTCATCGCTTCCGAACTCGTTGATGGGCCAGCAGACGAGCGAGTTTTGCACCGTCATCGTCACCGAACTGGCGGCGCATGCCCGGCTCACTTCCTCCATGGCCAGCACATAAGTGATCGTATCAAGACCCGAACCGCCGTACTCCTCCGGCACCATCATGCCGAGGAAGCCCATCTCTCCGAGCATCTTTGCCTGTGGCGCGGTGAACTCCTCCGTCCGGTCGTATTCAGCAGCCAGGGGAGCCAGTTGCTCCTCGGCAAAGTCTCTCGCCGTCTGCCGGATAATCTTCTGCTCTTCCGTCAGTCCGAATTCCATTTCTGTCCTCTTCCATGCGTATTACGTAATACGCGCTCCGTCAGTACGTATGAAATCCCTCTCCGGTCTTGCGGCCCAGTTTGCCGGCTTGCACCATCTTCACGAGGAGGGGACAGGGGCGGTACTTGGGGTCGCGGAAGCCGTCGTAGAGGACATTGAGGACGTTGAGGCACACATCCAGGCCGATGAAGTCTGCCAGTGTGAGTGGCCCCATAGGGTGGTTCATGCCCAGCTTCATAACGGTGTCGATGTCTTCTTTAGAAGCTATATTCTCATACAGTACGAAGATTGCTTCGTTTATCATCGGCATTAGCACGCGGTTGGATACGAAGCCGGGGTAGTCGCGTACCTCGACCGGTGTCTTACCTAGTTTCACGGCGAGATCTCGGATTGTGGCATACGTCTCGTCGCTGGTGGCGAAGCCTCGAATAATCTCCACCAGAGACATGAGGGGCACCGGATTGAAGAAGTGCATTCCGATGAAACGGTCCGGTCGCCTGGTGACAGCAGCTAGGCGGGTGATGTCAATCGAAGAGGTATTTGAGGCAAGTATCGACTCGGGGCGGAGGAGACCATCAAGCTCCTCGAAAGAGGCGGCCTTTGCCTCGAAGTTCTCGAAGATGGCCTCAACTACAAGGTCGCAGCCTGCTAAATCGCGCAACTCGGTGGTCGTGCTCAGTCGGTTAAGAGTGGCTTCGCTCTCCTCCGAGGACATTTTGCCCTTTTCGACGAACTTGCCGACACTCTTCTGTATAGCGCTCAGGCCACGATCCAGGGGCATCTGGCCCATATCGCGCATGATGACATCGTAGCCCGAACCCGCGAACACCTGGGCGATGCCGTTGCCCATCGTGCCCGCGCCGAGCACACCTACTTTGCGAATCTCCATGTTGTGAAGCCTCCATAACGTCAGTAATGAGGACTGAGGACTGAGGGTAAAGTTGAGGTGCGTTCCATACTTTATCCTCAGTCCT
>JBBSIK010000163.1:0-6632 GCA_038232115.1 Chloroflexia bacterium | reverse complement strand
CGTTGGGCGCGTCGGTCACAGGCGCTAAAAATCCTCGCTAGGCGACTGTGCGCGACGGTCTCTACCTATCTGGAAGCGGTCGAGCACGCCGGTAGCAAGGAGGGCGTCACCCAGTAGCTTACCCCCGACAACGGCGAATATGAGGACGCCAATCACATAGGCGGCGGCGGTAGTGAGCACGAGCGCAATATCATAGCCCGGGTAATAAATGGGCCACAGGTAGATGAAGCCGGTGAGCGCGCTCGCTATGCCTGCCAGGGTCAGAGTCAGCCAGTTGAAGCGCTTCCACCCGAACAGCATGAAAATCACCTCCGCGCCCATGCCCTCTACAAGCCCTGCTACCGCAGTGCCGATGATGCCATAGGGGCTGCCACCTATAACAGATATTACGGCGGCCAGAGTCTCGCCCACGAGAGCCGCGCCTGGCTTACGAACGATGTAGGGGATCAATATAGCAGGTATCCACCAGAAGCCTCCCACCAGGTCGTTCCAGGGGCCGAGGAAGCTGCCCGCCGCCTTGTAGACATTCGTCCACTGCGCGAAGAGCGGGCCGAAAGCCGCACCCACTACGGCCACAAATAGGATATCACGTGTTGTCCAGCCAACGAATACAGTCTTTGTCCAACGCGCTGCCGCCACCACCAAGCCAAAGATGATGAGCCAGAACACAGCCGAGAGTAGCCCCGGCATCACATTCTCGTCACCTGGGAAAGTGGTTGTGAGCCAACCGTATAGGATGCCCCACACGAGGAATAGTGCCAGGAACGCCACGCCCGCGATCACCGTTGCCATGCGTGATAATGTATAACCAGCGTCGTTGGTGAGGCCGCTTCCCGGCCTCGATTGAAGTGTTGCCATCTTAGTTCTCCCTTGCGCGTCCTTTTCGAACGATCACAATTAACAATGTTCCGCTTTCCAAATAGACGCTGGGGTGCTCTCCGGTTGCCACGTTACTCACGCCTCGCCCACGGCCCGGAAGCAGCGTTTCGCCCTTGAGTGGGTATTCGAGGCCCTCGGTACGGACGCTACGGGCTTCTATGCCTAGAGGCAGGAGTGATACTATATCGCCTTCCTTTGCAGGTAGCGCGTTCCACTTACCCGGTTTAGCCAGGAGGAGCGTTTGCCGCCCATCCACCAGGCGCACATCTACGTGTGCCAGACGTGGGTGCGTTAGCAGTAGCACATTCGCTAGCGAGTGGTCGAGCCGACCGCTTGCCGCACCGAGCAAGATGATCGTTTCCGCCTGCATATCGAGGGCCGCAAGTGCCGCAAGCTCGGTGTCGGTCTCCCACTTGGTGTCATGCCTGTAACGGTCCAGCTTCACGTCAGCCTGTTCGAGCGCGTTGATGAGAGATGGGTCGCTGCTATCGAGGTCGCCTATAACCAGGTCAGGGGTGAGGCCAAGTTGAGCGGCCAGACTGCTCCCCCCATCAGCTGCTATGATGGCATCGGGTGCGGGTAGGTGTTCCAGGTTAATCGGCGTCCACACGGGGCTTGCGGCCAGCACCCACACACATCTAGCGTTTCTTACTTCACGGTTTTCTTGGTCGGCCATGATCAATTACCCTCAAAGTCGCCTGTGCGCAACAAAAAACCACATCCAAAAGGGGGATGTGGCAACATGATACTCAAATCTGCTTTCCCTACGCTGGTATTATCCAGAATCAGGTAACAGGGTCCGCGACGATCCGGTCGCGTTCTCAGCCTGGCCTTCCAAGCTCCCCCAGCATTCTATTCAATTGTTAAGCGGTTTACCATTACAGTATACAACTCGTGAGCGTGGTAGTGCAAGCCGGTGTCTAGTGGCTCGTTGTCTACAAGCCTCTCCGTTGGCGCGCGGCCTCGAACAGTATAACGGCGACGGCCATGGCAGCATTAAGCGACTCTGTGCCGACTGACATGGGAATCGAGATCAGCCCACCGAGCCTGTTGGCAAGCTCTCGTGCCTCATGCCCCAGACCATGCGCCTCGTTGGAGACGATGAGCGCGCTTGGAACCCGCCAGTCTATGTTGTCGTAGGCTTGTTCAGCTTCGGCGTCGGAGGCATAGACGTGGTCGCCGGCAATTCCAATTGAGCCGATGTCAGCGATGATATGCGCCCAGGAACAGTCCTGGTACGCCGGTAAGCGGAAGTGCGCGCCCATTGCGGCTCTCACGACTTTCGGACTGTACAGGTCAACACACCGAGGCGTCAGCCACACAGCGTTCACGCCAGCGCCTTCGGCAGTACGTAGGATCGTGCCCAGGTTGCCGGGGTCCCGTATGTCGTCGCAGATGAGGGCCAGCGCAGGCGTATCACGCTTGGAGGACAGAGGCCAATCAGGGAAGACGAACGATGCGACTACGCCCTGCGGGTGGGCTGTGTCGGTGGCAGCGGTAATCGCGCGCTCGGTGGCAGGGTGGAATCTACGGTCGGTGCGCTGCGCTACATGGATCAACTCGCCCAGTAAAGCCTTGCCCCTGGGCGTCTTTTTCAGTGCGTCCGGGTCATAGAGGCAGGTTTGGGGCACGAAGCCTGCGGTGAGTGCATCCTCGATCAATCTAACGCCTTCCGCCACGAACTGTCGCGCCTGCTTTCTCTGCTTGAGGTCACCGAGCGCGCGCAAAGCTCTTACTGTGGGGTTGGAGGGGCTATCAATTATTGGCAGCATGCGGGTAGCAAAAGGGGCGACCTCTCGAAAGTGAGGAGTCGCCCTGTGGCTTTACAGGTATCCGCATGCGAGCTAGGCGTTGGCGGGTGCGGCTTCGGCGGTTGTCTCGCCCGCTGCGGGGAGAGCCGGAACTTCAACCATTTCCTCGGCTGTCCTAATGGCCTGTGTTGCCACGTGCTGCACCAATTCGGGTGCGACGGGCCTGCCGCCTGCGAGGGCTACGAGTTGAGCGAACGCTGCACTGTCGCGCACCGCCAGGTCGGCCAATACCTTGCGGTCAAGGGTGACGCCTGTTGTTGAGAGACCTGATATGAATTTACTATAGGAAAGACCACCCAGGCGGGCCGCCGCGTTGATGCGGATGATCCAGAGGCGGCGCATATCTCGTTTGCGCGTGCGACGGTCGCGGTACTGGTACGCCCGCGACTTCATGACCATCTGGTTGGCGAACCTGAATAGGCGGCTGCGCGTACCTCTGAAACCGGAAGCGGCCTTTAGGATCTTGGCATGCCTGCGATGGCGCGTAAGACCTCTTTTTACACGTGGCATTTTGCTTTTACTCTCCCTTTGGTGGTGCTTACATGAGGCGCTATTTCACGCCGTAGGGCAGCATCCTTCTGACGTTGCTTTCCATGCTCGGGTCGAGCGGCAGCATTCGGTCTAACATCCTCTTTACGCGCGGCGACTTGCGGCGGCGGAAGTGGCTCTTCATGTGTTTGGTGCGCATTATCTTACCGGTGCCCGTTATCTTGAACCGGCGGGCAGCACCCTTGTGCGTCTTCATTTTAGGCATGGAGTCGCTTGCTCCCTTGGCAATAATAGGCTCTAGTTGAGCACGTCTTTCTCAGACCTGGTTCGCAGGCCACAGACGGTAATTATAGCAGAACTATGCGAGAGATGCAAACGACTCGGCGCTGTGGGGCCAATGGCAGCGGATTTCGGCCTCTCTGCGCCTGTTGGGATGCTCACCGGCATCTTTTGGTTGCCGGTTATCGCGTTCGCAATAGCGTGCCCTCACAATAAGCCTTCATACTTCAACCCTGCCAGCCCTTGCCGAGCCTGTCCAATTTCCAGCCCTTTGCCCAACACCAGCACGTGGAACTTGCCGAGGCCTTCCATCGAGATCAACGCCTGTAGCCTGCGCCGGTAGGCCAGCAGCGTAGGGATGTCGGTGCCCACTTCCTCCAGAGTTACACTGGTGCCTAGCCCTAACCCGACCAGGAAGCTGGCCTGCCGAGTTAGGCTGAGTATGTCAAAGCCTGCTGCCATAGCTTCGTCCGAGAGGGCGGTAAAATCAACGAGGGCAGTAAGGTCCTGTTCGCCTGGGTGCTCCAGGATGTGGTGCGTCACTGATCCACCATAGTAGCCAAGTAGTGTGCCCTGCCTTCTGGCTTTGGAGTAGCGCGCGGGTTGCGAGTCTCCATAGTCAACAAGCGTCACTACACCGCGAGCGAGGGTGTTGGAGGCTTTGTGCAGCCAATCCTCGGCACCCATGTTGATCTCCAAGCTTTCGCCCGGTGCAAGCTCGAGACTGTACCGCCGGACGAAATCGAGCAGCCTGGCATCGGACACTTCTCCACATACAATCTTGAAACCGCCACCCAGCGCAAGGGCAGCATATTGTTCCCGTAGCTCACCGTCCTTGTTCTCAAGTACATGCACGGGGAAGGCATCTACGAACTCGTTGCCGATTATGGCCCCATTCAGGCCACCAGGCAACTCTTCGATGCGTTCGGCCCATGTGACCTTGTCCCCATGCTCAGGTCGGAGGCGCTCTTGCTGAGTCTGCTTGAGCGCCGGACTAATCTCTACCAGCCAGTACCGTGAGCGGGCGTAAAGTCCAGGACGTTCTTGTTGCAGAGAGGTGAGCAGGTCGTGCGCAAGGGTGCCGCGCCCCGGCCCACATTCGATAATGTTGAAATCGTAGGGGCAATCTAGCAGGGTGTCAATATCGGCGATATGACTGGCGAGAAGTCGGCCAAAGGCGGGGGAGGCCTCGGGGCTGGTCGTGAAGTCGCCACGCGGACCGATATTGGGACCGCGCATGTAATAACCTTGCTCAGGGTGGTAGAGTGCCCATGCAATGAATTGGGCGACCGTAACTGGTCCAGAAGCTTTTATCTGGAGGCGGATCCACTCCCTAAGGCTGCTACTTTCTCTATTGAATTGCAAGGCCATATGCCCTATGATATACTTTCGAGTAGCAGAGTGCCAACGCGAAGAATCACGAGGGCTGATAAACTTGTCTACTGTAAGAAGTTGCCCGCGCTGCCATGGCGCAATACAACCTGGCGACCGTGCGTGCCCACGCTGTGGGCTTGCATTTGCCGTCTCCACTACCCCTGCCACCCCTGCTCCTGCCGCAACACCTCCTCCATCGTTCGCAAGCTTGACCCGCGATCCGACTGCGCCCCGCCTCACCGCGCCACTAAGACCGCCAGAGGGCACAGGGCCGCTTGCTGCGCGGAATGTCACTGGCCCGCTGGCATCACCTGCCGGTACCGGGTCTCTCCAGCCATCGCCTGGGCAGACCTATGTTTCGGAGAATACCACTCGGCTCGTGTCCTCCGGCCTAACCGGTCCGCTTGGATCTACCGGTAACACGGGACCGCTACCTCACACCGGTCCGCTGCGGACGGGACCATTCGATAGGTCCGTGCTGGCGGACGGCGGGGGTCAGGTGGCTGCGGCAGGGCCGGTTGTAACGGGAAGGCAGGTGCCGAGGGGCGCGCTGGAGTTGCTGCCGCAGGAGTCGGTCGCGTATCAGTTGGGCGCGCTCTATCTGACGACCAAGCGGGTGATTCTATTTGCGCCCACGGTTATCCGCTCGGCCTTTATCCGCGATATTGATGCGGTAGGCACATTCACGGAACGCGCATCCGGCTGGTACTTTTTTTCGGGGGTGCTGTTGCTCGCTCTAGCTGCGGGAGCGGTGTATGCCTCCGTGGGGCGGCAGTCGCAGAACCTGGAAGCGGCCTTCCCGTTCTTCTACTACATCGAGCCTCTGGTGCTCGCGGCGGCTTTTGTTCTGGGCGCGCTTGCCTTCCTCGTGCGTTACTTCTTGCACGTAAAACGCACGCTCTTCGTGTCGGTCAAAGGAAGGCCCCTGATAACGGTCAGTATCTCCGACTGGAACACGCGCAAGCTGGAAGGCATGGACTCCTTCGTCAACGCTTTCTTCCAGATCAAGGACCACCAGACCGGCGATCTGATAGAGCGGCAGGCAGAAGTCAGATAAGCTTGCAGAGCCACTTCTGTGCAGGTCTATCTTTACAGACTCTATTCGTCGATTGTAATCTTCTGGTGCCCATTCATTGGGGGACAGAAGTGGGGCATGCCCGCCGCTTGCAGAGGTGTGCTGCAGAACGGGCATCGCGGCCTTCCGGCAGATACCACTTCCAGGATGTTTAGCTGTAACGCTTCCATCTGCGATCTAGTGCCGAGGCATCGGAAAGTAGACGGATCGTCTTCGTTATCGGCCTCCCGGTCAAAAGCCTCAAGGGAAATAACGTCCTGATCGGGATCGTAGCGCAGGCCGAGAGAGCCGGCGTGTAGCTCGATGTCGGGCGCATCGGGGAAGTTGGGCGGCTTGGGGTTGGATACCGGCTCTTTGCGGCTCGGTATTTCCAGGCCCCGTGTCTGGTCCACTTCCACCAGCATACGCCCAACTGCGTCGGCAAGGGCTTGCAGCTGTTCCTTTTCAAGCCATAGCTGCGCCGACATCGAGTCGCTCATAACCATCACCCGAAAGGTGCGCTGGCCAGGCAACCCAATCGCTTCGGCTCCTATCCACCTGATGTTTTCCATGTTGTACTGCGGCCTTCTCATGCTCATTCTGTTTATCTCTCCTGAGGGCAGGTCAGGCCTGCGAATTAGGTGGACAGAGCGGATTTTGGCCGGCTTCCGGCACCGGACCGCAGTCCTCAACAATATGTGCGCTACGTTTCTTCTTGTAGTGTGCTGTTCGCTTTTGTATCATAT
>JBBSIK010000162.1:0-6645 GCA_038232115.1 Chloroflexia bacterium | reverse complement strand
GGATGACCCTCTTGTCGTTGCTGCTACGTGAACACCAATATAGTTGGCTATTTATGGAAGCTTACGCAATTCGCGCTATCCCTACAGGCACTTCACCACCCTGCCTTGCTGGCCAAAGTTAAGCGTGAAGGGGCCTGGTTGCTGGGTGGGGTTGCTGTTGGGCAAGGCGATGTTGAGGGTGAGCGTATTGCCGTTGACAGTACCGGTGAAGTGGGCGGGCTGGCCGTTGGTGTCGTCGCCCTCACTAATAGGCCCACCGTGCTCCTTGAAATAGGTGCCCATTACGTCTATGCGACCGTTGCTAACAGCGATAGGCCCCGCGATAGAGGCATGTGCGCAGTCGAGATCCACTTGCACGCCGTCAGCCGCCACTTGCATGACGATGTGCTGGCCACCCCACATGCCCACAGCAAGTGTGCTGCCAGGGTTCGTGCCTATGCCGGAGTACTTGCTCTTGTATTTCATAGTACCCAGCTGGGATAGCAGCACGTCAAAGGGTGGCTTGTTCTCCGGGTGCATCTCGAAGACGGCACGCTCGAAATACTGCATAACATACTCTTTGCCGTCGAGGTCGCTCCGCTCGCGTATCAGGTTGGAGATGGGATAGCCCTGCTGGGCCAGCCCGCCATGGCTCTTCCAGTATTCCAGGAAGGGGCTATAGACTGTCTTGCCGGTTTGCGAAAAGGTCATACCCGCGCCCGCTCCCGGTACGGGGGGCAGTTCGGTAGCGCCGTTGGGGTACTTCTGCTTGTAGGCCAGGGAACCGAGCAGAGACAACAGCACGTCGTTAGGCGCGGCGTTCTCTGGGTGCATCTCGAAGACGGCACGCTCGAAATACTGCACCGTATATTGCTTGCCGTCCACTTCGGACGTTTCCTTCATCTCCCCACTGATTGGGTAGCCCTGCTGCGCAAGCCCTCCATGACTGCTCCAGTAAGTGAGAAATCTGCCGCAGATTTGCTTGCTTGTCGCGGCGAACGTTTCGCAGCCGGACTGTAGCAGCGTCTGTGCGGCGGAAGCCTGAAGCATCGGCTGCGAGCCGGCCAGCAGCGCCAACGCCATTCCCCCGGTGATAACAAGATTACGGTATTTTCCAGACATGTGATCCTCCATTCGCCCTCTTACGTATTTACTATTATAACGCGAAAAGCGGCAAAAAGTTCCTATCTCTAAACTTGCGCGCTTTCTTGTTCACCCCAGAGGCGCGCATACGCAGAGAAATGGGAACAAGCGAAGGCGTGAAGAGCGTGAAGTACGCTACACTGAATCGGAGGCGTGCTTTGTAGTCGGGCAATAAATCTCGCGTACTTCGCGCTCGCTGCGTCCTTGCGATTCCACCGACAAATATCTCCGCGCCTCAACGTCTCCCTGATGAACTAGTGAAGTGTCAACGATAATTAATGACTGGAGGGAGTAGCAGGAGACACCCTTGTTACCCCATCAGAAGGCTTGACCCTATGACCTCTATTTCCCAAATGATGATTGACACTCCCCTAGTGGTAGCGGGCACCTTCAATAAGGGTCCGCACCCGCTGAGGGTCGCGCACGTACATGAGGCCAAGGAGGTAGCCGTGCGGGTAAGGCCACATCGTCTGGTAGCCGGGACCGGGGCCGTACCCTCCACTATGAATGGGCTTGAACATGACGTTACCCACTTCACTGTCATGCATTTCCACCTGCGTATGAGGCAGCGACAACAGGCTGTATGTGGTGAGCCTGGGCACCCAGACGCCATGCTTGATGAGCACGCGGCTGTTGGTGACCAGGTATTCGGTGTTTTCCCACTCCCTGGAAGTCAGGAGGAAGTGACCGCCGGACATGTAGACTGCTGCTATTGTGAAGGGCACTCCCCAGGCCGCCAGAATATCGGGAGCTTCGGTGGTGAGAATCAGGATCTCAAAAGTGAGCGCGGCACTGAGTAGTATCGCCCCGAATATGCTGAGGGGCCATGTGCGCCACACGAACGGCCCGCGCTCAGGCTTGCCCCGCCACAGCACCCGCTCGCCCGGCGCGAGGTCGTTCTCTATGTCAGCGTTTGTGCTGTTGGCGGGCCGGGAGGAAGGTGTCGTGTCCACTGCCTGCTCTCTTTTTGAGTTGAAGGTGCTCTTAACCTACTTTTAACTGGTAGGCTTGTCGGGGGCGGGTTGACTGGCGAAGAAGTCGTTGTAGAAGCGTGGGCTGTAGGCTTCGAGGAGGGCTTGCACACGTGTGGGATCGGGAGAGGCGCAAATGAGGCCTGCGTGATGGTGATGGTTGAGACGCCAGACAATTTCGGGATCGTTGTACTCGCATGTGTCTGGATATTCCTGGCGGGCAAGCGAGATAATGATGCCCGCGTAGTCCTGCCAGTGCGCGGGTACGGCGTATGGCCTTTCGCCACCCGCGATCTCCACATGGGCCCACTCGACCCACAGGTCCATGCCAGTAGAGGCCGCCACAAGATCGGTGATATACGCGCCACCCACCCGCGCCGCCGTTTCGAGGAAGTAGAAGCGGCCATCCTCGCGCCCGCGTATGAACTCGGTGTGGCTCACACCCCGCACAAAGCCAAGTGCCTCCAACACCTTGCCATGTAGCTCTCGCAGTTGCGTAACATCTTCAGCATCACGGGGCAGCGTGCGGCTGGTGAAGAGGCCGCCGTCATGTACCACATTGAGCGGAGGCGCGCCATACTTGTGTACCTCAGCGAATAACACCTCTCGCTCATATGTAATGGCATCTATGTGGTACACATCGCCTGGGATGTACTTTTCCAGCAGAAAGTACGGCTGGCGGTCGCCCAGGCTATCCAGGGCGGGCCATAGCTCGTCTTCACCGTATATGCGCTTTATGCCCACCGAGGCTGCCTCCGAGCGCGGTTTAAGCACCCAGGGTGGTGGCACTTGCTCTATATACTCTCGCAGGCGACCATAGTTGATGGTCGAGACGAAGGGCGGCACAAGAATATCGTGGTCTTGTGCCTGCGTGCGCATCGCTAGCTTATCGCGGAAGTAGCGGGCAGTGGTATCGCCCATGCCTGGGCAGCGCAGGTGCTCGCGTATGCTGGCCGCCGTCTCGACATCGTAATCTTCGAGGGCCACCACGCGGTCAATGTACCATGTCCGGGCCAGGTTACTCACCAGTTGTAGGGCATTTGCATGATTGGAGAGATCAGGCAGGGTGAGGATGTTGTCTATGCTGTCGTGGGGCCAATCGGCATGGCGCAGATTGTCCACTGTGAGCAGGATCACGTGACAACCCTGACGCTTGCACTCCTGCATAAAAGAGTGCCCCTTCTCATAGCTGGCTAGACAGAGGATGTTCAGCGGGCGCTCTTCCGTCATAGCAAAGACCCTCTTCCGCGCCGCATGTGTAGGGCAGCGCTGGCGTGTATTCACGGAGAGAATAGCACGAGCGCCGGCGGCAGTCAAGGCAGGTTCCACCGACGAGCATGGCAAGCTTATCCAGATCGGTGCATACATAAGCGGAGGAGGGGTGGCACAGGATATATCTGCGCGGCAGTTGGGTCCTTTCCCAGCGAAAAGATGGTGATGAACGCCTCAAGCAGCGTGTTGAGGGCGTCTCTGTGGGTAGGAAGGGTGCAGTAGCCGCACTTCGGCTATACGGGTCGTGTCTTTATGGAGCGTGATCGCCAGACTTACGCACTGTGGTTGCGGTAAGCTTGTCTTGCCAGGGCCGGTCCAGCGGCTGCCGACCGGCTCCGGTTGCAGCAAATTAGCGTACGTCGGAGAGCGTTAGCGTCTCGTCAATGCTGCCATCGCTACCGTGGTCAATCTCCAGGGTCAGCGGCGTGCCGTTGCCCTTCCACTGCTCGTAGTTCAGGGACGCTGTGTCGCCGGGTTGAAGCTCAATGTTGTCATGCCCGAAGGTCTGCTCGCCCTTGTCATCTATCCTGTTCATCACCAGGTTGTAGGTGCCTTTTTCCGTGCTGTTCTTGGCCTCCAGCACCAACTGTCCCTTATCCAGGTCCAGGTGCGTGGTCACAGTGCCTCCGCTGCCGATGTCCACTCCTCTCAACTCAAAGGCGAAGTCGGCGTCCTTGCCGTTGGTGCCCAGCACGATGTTGGGCGACTCGCTGTAGTCGGTCTTGTACACCAGGGTCTTGCCATCGGGTGAGAAGTTGATGGTGTCTCTGGTGTTCGGCTCCAGCACTATGTCCTCCACGCTCAGGTCATAGCCGGGACCGATCATCGTCACCGTGGAAAGGGTGTTGGTGTTCGGATTGGTGCTCTGCACCGCCACATTGAACTCGACGCCGGTTGGAATGAAGTATATCGGCTCAGGGCTATCCTCCCAAAGGTTGGCGCTGACTACTGGCTCGATCTCAACGCCAGCTATCTCATTCACAAACTGGCTGTCGGTGACATACCCTGTGCGCCGTCCCTGCTTGTCGGTGATCAAGAGGTGAGCGTCGCCGTCCAGAGAGACCTCGTTGTACTCCACCTCAGGCGCGGCCAGCCCACCGACGCCCTTAGATGTGCCTCCGCCCGGACAGAAGTTGCAGACTTGCTTCTGGAGACGCGGATCGGTGGGCGTGATGAAGAGGGTCATAGTGCTGGCGTCGCCTTTGTACTGGCTGGCAGCCACGCCGGGGTTGATGGAGGCCTCATAGGACCAGCTGTTGGCGTTGCGATCAATAAGTAGAATACGCTCGGCGTCGGGTATATTGGTGTCGTAGATACGCACCGCGAATAGACCACTGCCCCTATCTTCGACCGCGTATGGTGTGACGGCATGCCCTTCTTTGTAGCCCGGCTTGAAAAACTCCATGGCGTAAGTCTTGGGAGCACTGGGGCCGGACTTGAAGGCGTCTATGAGTATATCCAGGATCTGTGAGGGGGTCTTGTCCTCTATCCTGTTATCCACCGCCGGCCTGGTCATCTGCGTAGCCCAGAAGAAAGCCAGTTCCCTCTGTAGAGCGGTATTGCCATCAATATTCAGGTCGTGCGTCTTAGGTGCGCCGAACTGACTGGGATCTTCCTTGTGCTGGAACATAGCCAAACTGAGGGCGGCAAAGCCTTCACAGTGTCCCCCGCCCGCGCCCTTGTTGGCCCTTTCCATCCATGCCTGGGCCTCAGGTGTCAGAATGCAGCCGTTGGCTGTACTGGAGCATACCTGGTCGCCAAACATGCGGCGCATATCGTCCGGCGTCATGTTAGTGCGGTCGGGCTGCGCGCCGTAGTTCTGGAACTGGAAGCCATCAGTTTGCGGGCGGAAGCCGAGGTCGGACACGATCTGACCTTTGCCGACGGCCTCAGCAGGAGCGGGGGGCAGGGGAGGGTTACCCTGCGCCATGGCAAGCTGAGGTAGCTGCGCGGTAGCTATTTCCTGCCCAGAGCTTAGCTGGTCCACGGCGCTCTTGGCCTGCTTGCCCATATCCGAATCGCTACCAAACTTGGCTGCCTGGGCGAAATCCTCGACGGCGGAGTTCGGGTCCTTGAGGGCGATGTAAGTGTAGGCTCGCCAGTAATAGCCTGTGGGGTCGGAGGGGCTGGCTTTGATGAGCAAGGAGAAGAGTTTCTGCGCAATGTCAAACTTGCCTTCTTTGTAATAGATGAGGCCGTATGCCCAAATAGGGTACGGGTCCTGAGGCTGGAGGCCGTTGGCCTGTTCCAGGTCGGCCAGCGCGCTCTTGTCGTCGCCCTTGGCGAAGTAGGAGATGGCGCGGTCCAGATACGCTGTGCCGAATTGCGGGCTGGCCTGTACTGCGTGGGTAAAGGCCGCAATAGCCCCGTCGTAGTTGGCCTTGTTGTAGGCTTCTGTCCCCTGAGCAAGGGCGGCGGCAGCATCAGAAGTTCCCACTCCGGAGGCTGTCGGTTGCCCTGCCGCTGCTGTGCCAGACGGCGCGCTGCTCTCGCTCGTGGCCGCTGGCGTTGGGTTGGCCTCCGAGACGATTGTGGGCGCTGCCTGTGCGAAGGCCGGAGTGTCAGCTGCAACCGACGAGGGCGGCGAGGCGGTTGGCGTCACCGTCCCGCTGTCGCAGGCCACCAGCAGCGCCACCAGCATAAGTAGCGAGATGAGGGCGACAATTAGTTTCATATACCGGCCCCGTTGGTTGTTTTCCTTGTACAAGCTTGCTTCCTCCCCTTCTTCACATGCCCTTCCCACACAGTCTCGATACCTACAGCAAAGACTCGCGCCTGCGATGCGGATTATCGAGTAGCCCACGCGCAGTCTAGCAAGTTGTGCTGGGGGTGTCAACGTATTCCACACATTGGTAAGTATTCACACTTGGGGTGCAAGGGCATACCCCTGACGGGTGTGTGCCCGGCGATTGAAACGGCGGGCAACCATTACGAAGTCCGCATAGCGGACTATACAGCGTTATAGTGCCAGCTAAGTCGCCCTACGGCGACTTTGTAATGGTTGCCTGCGGTTTCAACTGCCGGGTGCTAGCCACTATCTGAAATATGGGTAATCACCACAAGCAGTCAATTGCTAAGGTACATAGTATATGTTATAGTATGGCTCAAAATCACAAATAATCTCTGGTATGTCAGTCGCCTTTCTATAAGGCTCTCCCCTATTGGGCCGTATACTGAATCTTGTGTAAAAACGGGAGCCTGGCTATCCTTATGGTAAGTCTGACAAACTACCGAAAGGAGAAAGACCAATGGCTCCCAAATCAGAGAATAACCGACCATC
>JBBSIK010000161.1:0-6659 GCA_038232115.1 Chloroflexia bacterium | reverse complement strand
GGGCCGCGAGATCCTCAAGGCTGCCAATCTCCCCGCCGCCGAAACGCTCGATGAAGCCGCGCAGACGGCGGTAAAGCTGGCTGGCGAGCGCAGTTAGCCAGTCCCTCCTCTATGCCTTGTCATTCCGAACACAGTGAGGAATCGGGTGGGTAAGCGAGTCTGCTGATGAAACAGTACTATGTTTATATAATGGCAAATATGGGACGTACTATCTACGTTGGAATGACCAACAATCTCGAAAGACGAGTATACGAGCACAAGTCGAAGCCAGTGGAGGGCTTTACTGCTCGCTATGATCTCACAAGCCTT
Organism: Chloroflexia bacterium; assembly: GCA_038232115.1. Taxonomy (GTDB): domain Bacteria; phylum Chloroflexota; class Chloroflexia; order QHBQ01; family JADMIH01; genus JADMIH01. Next base: position 6,350 of record JBBSIK010000161.1, on the reverse strand, counting down.
GTCTACTATGCTGAGACGAACGATGTTCGGGAAGCTATTGCCAGAGAGAAGCAAATAAAGGCGTGGTCTCGTTCTAAGAAACCCGCCCTGATTCGGGTGATGAACCCTGAGTGGGAAGACCTGAGCGCGACACGGTATACGAATAGCAATAACATCGTCTACCCACATGATTCCTCACTGCGTTCGGAATGACAATAGCATTACAACTACCAACAACCCGCCAAGGTTGGTAAATCTAACGAAGGGAGTATGTGTCATGGCAAAGCCGTTGCCCAAGCGTAGTGAAGTACCGGAAGAGGTAACCTGGGACATAAAGAGCGTTTTCCCCTCAGACGAGGCATGGGAGGCGGCTTACCAGAAAACCAACGAGCAGATTGCCACTATGGGCCGTTTCAGTGGCAGATTGGGCGAGTCGCCAGCTACGTTGCTGGAGGCGTTACAGGCGCGGGACGCTTTTATGGCGGGGGTGGACAGGGTCGCGGTGTATGGCGGCATGCAGGCCACCAGCGATATCACCGACCAGGCATACCTTGCCCGCAGCGAACAGGCTGAGGGCCTCACCGCCCGCGCCTATGCCTCTATTTCCTATTACGAGCCGGAAGTCCTGGCGCTCGGCCCGGAGAAACTACAGGAAATGGTGGACCAGGAGCCAGGCCTCAAGCTTTACGGGCACTACTTCGACAAACTGAATCGGCAGCGCGAGCATATACGCTCCGCCGAGATAGAGAACCTGCTGGCGGAGTCGGCGGACGTTACCTGGAGTCCCTATCGCATCCATACGGCCCTGGAAGACGCCGACCTGAAGTTTAGCACCATTACGGACGAGAGCGATGAGCAGGTAGAACTGGTACAGGGTAACGTGCAAACCCTCATCAGAAGCCAGCAGCGCCCTGTGCGCCAAGCCGCATGGGAAGCATACGCCGACGGCTACATAGGCGTGAAGAACACAATGGCCGCTACACTGGCGGGCCAGGTCAAGCGCGACGTGTTCTATGCCCGCGCCCACAACTATCCCAGTTCCCTCGACGCGGCTCTTGCGGGTGGCAGCATCCCCCGCGAGGTCTATTTTAACCTGCTCGACATCTTCCGCAAGCATATGCCCGTGTGGCACCGCTACTGGAATATACGTAAGCGCGCGCTCGGCGTGGAGTCGTTGCACGCCTATGACGTAGACGTGCCTCTGCTACGCTCGAAGAAAGATATACCCTACAGCGAAGCTGTGGATATAGTCATCGAGGGCACGGCCCTACTGGGAAGAGAGTACAAAGACACCCTGAACAAGGCGCTACGCGAGCAGCGGTGGGTGGATATATACCCGAACCAGGGCAAAGGCTCCGGAGCTTTCTCCTACGGCACGGCAGGCACGCACCCCTTCCTGATGATGAACTACGATGACAGCCTGGAATCGGTGAGCACGTTGGCCCACGAACTCGGCCATTCGATGCATTCCTACTTCTCCTGGAAGACTCAGCCTCACATCTACTCGCATTATTCGATGTTCGTGGCTGAGACGGCCTCCAACTTCAACCAGGCTCTGGTGCGCGCCCATCTGCTCAAAGCCGGACCTGACACCGATTTCGAACTGGAGATATTGGCCGAGGCGATGAGCAACTTCCACCGCTATCTGTTCATCATGCCCACGCTGGCCCGCTTCGAGCTTGACTGCCACGAGCGGGTAGAGCGCGGCGAGGGCCTTACTGCGGACGCAATGTCGGCCAAGCTAACGGAGCTATTCCGCGAGGCATACGGGCCTGACGTTGCGCTGGACGAGCCTCGTGTGGGTATAACATGGGCGCAGTTCCCCCACATGTTCGGCAACTTTTACGTCTTTCAGTACGCCACCGGCATATCAGCCGCAAACGCCCTCGCCGACGGCGTCTTGCAAGAAGGCCCTGCTGCCGCCGCGCGATATATAGACTTCCTCGGTGCGGGCGACGCCCTCTTCCCGATAGAGGCCCTCAAGCTCGCGGGTATAGACATGACATCGTCCGACCCCGTGGAGCGTGCATTCGGCGTGCTCTCGCGCATGATAGACCGCCTGGACCAGATAGTAGGCGAAGGGCCGCTGGGACAGGTAGGCACAAAGAGACAGGGTCTGTAGCCGGGTGGTTCGCCAAGCTGAATCCACGACTCTACTGGAGAAGGCCCTCGACGGCGCGCGGCTGCTGTACGCCTATACTATGTACGTAGAAGTGCCCATCGAGATCGTATTCACATACACGGGCGACCCCGATTACTGGTCCCGCGACTTCGATGGCGACCCACTGCCGAACCTTGCGCTCACCTGGGAGGGGCCACGCTTGCAGCCTGGCTCCGTCATGGCGTTATCGGCCATGCGTAAGGACGGCACGCCCACGCCCGCCGGCTCGATACGCATGAAGCTGCTCTACTACGAGCGCAACGTGGAGATTAGCTTCCTCTATCTGACCGGCAGCTATCTCATTTATCGCTTCGTGTACGAGGCGGCAAGCCCGACACGCACCGAGTTCACGGTAAACGCGCTAATTCACCCCGGCGGCCCATCTATGAATACACTACGCCAGCGTATGTACGCCAGGCGTCGCCGCAAAGCCGCAATAGTGGACCACCTGAGGGTGAAACGGGAGTTGGAGAGTAGGGTGGGGAACCTCGAAGACTCTACTCCAAAACTATTCTTATGAGTTGCGCTTTAACGAGTTACAGCCCACCCTCCTTCTCTATGCTATAATTCCTTGTCATGCTCTTACATGCTACTGGCCCCACCAACCCACCCGAACCAGGAGAAACTTCTATGCTTTCTGCTTTTCCGAAGCGACGTTTACAAGTCCTGGCTGCTCTCCTTATGTCGGCGACTATGCTCGTTGGAATGCTCGGCACCTCTCGAAGCGCAGGAGCGCAGGCCACCACGCCACAGCCTCCCGCACCTCCTACAGCTCCGGCAGCGCAACCTGCTCCTCCCGCTGACGTGCTGTCGTATGTAACCGACATCTTTCCCCAGCGTGAGCGCAACCTCATGGTGATGCGCCTGGATGGCTCCGATAAAAAGCAACTTACGAGTGGCTTCAACGTGTGGTTCGCCTCATGGTCGCCGGATGGCAAGCGGCTGGCGGTCAGCACCGAGGCTGCCGAACTGTACACTCTGAATGTGGATGGCTCAGACCTCAAGCGCATAGCGGTGGGGGCATATTCGCCGCCGTTCTGGTCGCCTGACGGCCATTTCATCGCCTATGTGGGCGGCGAGCACTTCGGCCTGCCCCTCGCCCGGGGCAACCTGCGTATCATCTCCGCGGCTGGCGGTCTCCCGTGGGTGGTGCCGGGAGGCGAGGATATTCCCTCTCTGCCTCCTGGCGCTGCCGCCGTGGTTTGGTCGCCCGATGGCACTCGCATAGCCTGTGGTTGGCCCGCTCGCATCCTGCACATCGCTGATGGGCCGGGCGCGCCTGTAGCGGTTGACCAGTTCAAGGGCGACGGCAACAAGATGTTTATCGTGGCCGGCGGCTGGGGTCCCGATGGCAAGCACTTCGCCATGACCGATGGCGCTCGCTACGGCATTCTCGACAACACGAATGGCGACTTTGTGACAATAGCCACTTCGTTCAAGCAGCCAGGCATCGCACGGCCCGGTGTGTCGTGGTCGGCAGGCATCAAGAAGGTGGTCTACGCTATCAACAGCGCGGCGCAGGACGGCCAGCGGCTCTTCCTCGCGGACCTCGACGGTCGCAACCCGCAGCTAATACTCTCGGCCCCGCACAAGGACCGCTACAACGGTGAGGTGAGCGACTACGGCCCTCCCAACTTCTCGTCGGACTCGAAGACGATGCTCCTGCGAGTGTCGCGCACCAGCAGGAAGGGTAGCGAACTGGTCTTCACACACGAGTCGTGGGTGGTGAACACCGATGGTTCCGGTGGCAAGAAGCTGCTCGACGGCTTCAACGCAGGCTGGCAGCCCAAGACAAAAATCAAGCTGCCCGATTCCGCCTTCTGGTTCGCCTGGCGCACCACCGACCTGCCGGTAGCCAATAACCAGGCCGCCCGGCCCTATCTGTGGGGACCTTCTCCTATCTTCTCTGGTACGGAGCAGTTAGCCACCGCCGCAGACCTCAAGAGCGCCAAACCCGTCACGGACCCCGCGCTCCTGGCGAGACAGGTGGTCTATTTTGACAAGGGGCGTATGGAGATACCCGATCCCAATCCATCCCAGCCGACTCGCTACATGGTGGTAGGGGGCCAACTTGCTAAAGAGCTTGTTAGCGGGCAAGTAGCCGTCTCTCCGGGTTACGAGACCCACACACCACCAGACATACTCATCGTAGGCGACAACCCTGCCGCCGACGCGCCCACCTACGCCACCTTCAACAAGCTGGGCGCGGGCACCGATGCGGGCAAGGCCCAGGACCGCACCGGCCAGCCGGTTGACGCCACCCTATCCCGCGATGGCACGCTGCGTCAGGACCTCGATCTCGGCAATCAGGCCAAAGTAGCCATGTTTGTGCCGCAGACCGACCACAATATACCCGATGTCTTTATGAATTACTTCAAGGGCCAATCGTGGGACTGGGTATACATAGCGGGCTACCCGATCTCGGAGCCGTACTGGGTACACACCGAAATAGCGGGCCAGCAGCATGCCGTGCTCGTGCAGGTGTTCGAGCGCCGCACCCTCACCTACGATCCCGCCGCCCAGCCGCAGGAATACCGCGTGCAGTTCGGCAACGTCGGCAGACAGTATTACAACTGGCGGTACGGAGGAAAGTAGAACCTAACGCGTAACACGTAATGAGGTTATGGAGAGACTCTCTTTACTGAGCCACATTACGTGTTACGCGTTAGGTTTCAGAACGGAGCATCAATGTCAGCAACACAAACGGCCCCATACGGTGCATGGAAATCACCTATTACTACCGATCTCATCGTGGCGGGATCGATATCTCTGGGGCAGATCATGGTGGACGGCAACGATGTGTACTGGGCGGAGGGGAGGCCGGAGGAGAAAGGACGCACGGTGGTGATGCGCTCCACCGTCTATAGGGAGTTGCAGGAGATCACGCCGCAGGGCTACTACGTGCGTACTCGCGTGCATGAGTACGGCGGCGGCTCCTTTACGGTTGACCGGGGCACTGTCTATTTCTCCAACGACTACGATGGTCGCCTCTACAGGCAGGAGCCAGGCGGCGAGCCACAACCTATCTCCCCGCCCGTGGACCTGCGCTATGCTGATTTCCATGTGGACCGGAGCCGCAACCGCCTGATTGGAGTGCGAGAGGACCACACCAACCCTGCGCGAGAGGCGATCAACACAGTCGTGAGCATCCCCCTCGACGACCCCACTGGCGAAGCGGCCATTATCGCGGGCAACGACTTCTATTCGACGCCGCTTGTGAGTCCCGACGGCACCAGGATAGCCTGGCTGGCCTGGAACCACCCGAATATGCCGTGGGATGGCACCGAGCTATGGATAGGTGAATTCGCAGAGGATGGCTCTGTTGCAAGTAAGACGCTGGTGGCGGGCGGACGCGGCGAGTCGGTTGGCGAACCCCTCTGGTCGCCGGATGGTGTGCTCTATTTCGTGTCGGACCGCACCGGCTGGTGGAATCTGTACCGCATGAGAGAGGAGAAGGTCGAGCCTTTGCACCCGATGGAGGCCGAGTTCACACACCCGCAGTGGGTGTTTGGCAGGACCACTTACGGCTTCGAGGACGCGGACCAGATCATCTGTGCCTACACGGAGGACGGTGTTTGGAAGTTGGCTGGCCTGGATACTCGCACGCTGGCCTTCGAGCCTTTCGTCTCATCTTATACCAGCCTGGGCAACTATCTGCACGCCCTACCCCATTATGTAGTCACCGATGTTGGGTCGCCCACGGAGGCCACGGCCATCGTGCGGATGGACCTCAATACCGGCACGGTGACTGTGTTGCGTAGCTCGAGTGACCTGGAGATCGATCCAGGCTATATCTCCGTGCCAGAAGCTATCCAGTATTCCACAGAGAACGGCAAGACCTCGCACGGCCTGTTCTATTCGCCCACGAACAAGGACTATAAGGTGCCAGAGAGCGAAAAGCCGCCACTCATCGTCGTTATCCACGGAGGACCTACTTCGCAGACAGTTGCCGTGCGCAGCCTGAGCATCCAGTATTGGACGAGCAGAGGCTTCGGGGTGCTGGACGTAAATTATGGGGGCAGCACCGGCCTCGGCACCGAGTACAGGCGCAGGCTGAACGGGCAGTGGGGAATCGTGGATGTGGACGACTGTGTGAATGGCGCGAAGTACCTCGTTGAGCGGGGAGATGCCGACCCAGAGCGCCTTATCATCAGAGGTGGCAGTGCGGGTGGCTTTACGACGCTCAACGCGCTCACCTTCCGCGACACCT
>JBBSIK010000160.1:0-6685 GCA_038232115.1 Chloroflexia bacterium | reverse complement strand
GTCATTGTAGCTGCGCCGGCGCGTTGCCCCGCAGTTTCTCGCGTGTCGAATCGCGATCACATCGCGTGGGCCGCTAACGAGGCCCTGCCTCAGACCGTCGAGCATGTCGTGCCTGGAGCGGAGAGAGGGGCGGTCTGAGGCGGGGCCTCGATGATCGTGCCGAACAGCACTTGCGCCAGGGGCGTGAAACCGAATAGAGCCATTATCGCCATCAGCACCGCACCCGCCCACAGGATCACACGCGGACCCTTCAAGCGCACCGCCGGATCGGGGCTGCCGTTCCAGGCGATAGAGGCTTGCGTCATGCTCAAGGTGGGGCCGAAAGCAAGGAAAGCCATGCTCCACGCCGTCTGGTAGCTCGCCACCGCCAGAGTCGCCGCCACTGCCTGCCCACTTTTGTCCGCCGATACCGCCCATGCTACTGCCGCCGATGCGATACCCGCCCTTATCGTGGGTTGCACCAGGGTGCTCATGATAGAAGTGCCGCTCAGGGGGAAGAAGAAGCGGCGTATGTCGGTCCACGTGGGCGGGGGCTTGCCAGGCGTCGTCTCAGGCATGGTGCGCATAATGCGGGTGGTCCACCCTTGTACCGCGAGCGACTCCGCCGTGACACTCACCAGCATCGCAAGCACACCTATGGCCGCTGGCTCAATCCTGACCACGTTGGTGCCCAGCCAGCCGAAGAAGAGCAGCGCCAGCAGGAGCGAGCCCAGCCTCACGATGCCGCCTGCACCCACCGGCTTGGGATGGCCGTGCTTAATGAGCGCGCCCTGGCAAAGTCGTCGCCAGCCGATAGGCACCGGCCACAGTAGAAAGGCCCACACGGCAGGGCGCGCTGCCTCGGCTACATCGGACGGTATGCTCATCACCCCGCGCACGATCAGATCATACAGAGGCGAAAGGGCGATGAGGGACGCTATTACGAAAAGCACAGCAGCCATGACCACGTAGAAGCGCTTGAGCATGCGGAACGTCCGCAGGTCGCTGGATAGGGCTGTTGACAGATCAATCATCGAGATGTGCGATGCTTCGTACACCAGCGCGAGAGAAAAAGCCACGCTGAGGGCCGCCACCGACGTATTGGCGTTCGGGAAGCGGTTGAGCACTCCCACGACCACCGGCAAGTCGAGTGTCATCATCAGGCCGCTGAAGCCGAGGGGCAAATAGAAGATCAGCAGGGACAGATAGGTTACTTTGGTGAAGGGTGACGCTTCAATAGTGGCCGCAGGTGCGCTGGCCGAGGTAGGCGCTGAGGCGATGCCTGTTTCCTCGGCGCGGAGTGTGGATGTCATGGGGAATTATACCATGTAGGTCGTGGATTTTGGATTGGTACGCGCTCATACTTGTGCCCTGTATTACTCACTCTATGGTCCCGTCTTGGTGAACGATATGATGAGTCGTCTCCGGCAGATTGCGCAGTGCTGTCTTGAAAAAAGGATGGATACAGGGTCATGCTATCGAGATCGCCTAGGTTAACCCACAGGAAGGTCAGTTCGATGCCTTCTTCATGGCCGGAAAACGTGTCCTTCCTGGTGAGTACCGACCCCGGTGGAATCGTCACAAGGAAATAGAATGCCAGTTCGTGGAAGGGCGTGCCTCCGTACTCGAAGAAATTCTCCACGACCCACAGCAGTCTGCCAACTTCCACCTTCGTGTCCAGCTCCTCCATCATCTCGCGGGCCAGTCCTTCGCGCGCCGTTTCCAACAACTCGGCTCGGCCACCCGGCAGGCTCCAGAAGTTCTCAGGCACTGCCCTATGGACCAGCACCCGGTCGCCTTCTATCATAACTGCCACCAGTCGCATATTGAACTGCACACCCCCGGCATCAAACCTTATCATATGCATCTCGTTCATTAGCTCATCCTTTTGTGCATGGTATCCTTTGCATAGTACAGCCATTTTTGCCAAACAAAACATCCTGCTAGACGTTATACATACCTGATATGGTAGTGCTAAGGCGCGCTTTCAAAGTAGTGACGCGAATCCACCATAGCCTGTGTCAATCCGAACGCAGTGATGAATCGGTTGGCCGCCGTAACACAGTTGCAATCTTGCCACGCACTTTCTCTAATTCAGTATTATCGCATACCACCCGATTCATCAGCGCGTTCGGAATGACAATGCTCTATTTGGCGGCGCAGGCTGCCCCCTGTTCCTGTGCGATCTTGCATTCGCCGTCCAATCGTGGGGTTTATCGCTTGACTCCAAGTTGGGCTTCCTGTATACCCTTACAGAAGGCCAGACCGTGCAGATCACGGTACAACAACATATCGCGCATGAACGCACCCCTCAAACCCTACAAGCGAGATTTCGACCACTCCTACTCGTTGGGAGTGTTCCCGACCCTGGAACTGCTCGACGCGCAGCCTGGGAGGGTGCTCAAGATGCTGGTAAGCTCCAGGGGCGCACGCAACGAGGGAGTGCGGAAGCTGCAAGATATGTGTGGTCGCCTTAACATACGGGCCGAGACCAACGACAGGGCTATCGAGCGGCTATCGCAGAAAGAGAATACTTTCGCCGTGGGGGTGTTCTGCAAGTACGAGGCAGAGCTTGAAACTGGCAAGAGCCACGTCGTGCTGGTGAATCCGGGCGACATGGGCAACCTGGGGACCATTGCGCGCACCATGCTTGGCTTCGGAGTGAGAGACCTGGCACTTATGCGCCCTGCGGTGGACATGTTCGATCCGAAGGTGGTGCGGGCCTCCATGGGCGCGATCTTCCGCTTGCGCTGCCGCTACTTCGACACCTTCGATGAATACACTCGCACCGCCGGTGAGCACCACTTCTACCCGTTCACGACCGGGAGCAGCGCGTCGCTGGATACAGCCCATTTCGCCGCACCTTTCTCGCTAATCTTCGGCAACGAGTCGTCCGGCCTGCCCGCTGAGTTTCGCAATGTGGGCACAAGCATCACGATCAGGCACAGCCCCGATATCGACTCCCTCAACCTGCCCATGGCCGTAGGCATCGCACTCTTCGAGGCCACAAAGGCGACAATTATGAATGAAGAGACTAAATACAAAGACGCGAAGGACGCGCAAAGATTATGAAGGGGTTCTTCACTAACGACTCATCTAGGGGGCAGTATGGCAAAGCTACGTTATCATCTGGTGGATGTGTTCACCAATCGCATGTTCGGCGGGAACCCGCTGGCGGTCTTTACTGATGGCATAGGCGTGACTGATAGCACTATGCAGTTGCTTGCAAAGGAGATGAACCTATCGGAGACGACCTTCGTGTTGCCGCCCGACGACCCAGCCAACGACTACAAAGTACGAATCTTCACACCCACGAAGGAGTTGCCGATGGCCGGGCACCCGACTGTGGGCACATCTTTTGTGCTGGCGCACGAGGGGATGGTGGACGAAGCATGGGAGGAACTCCAGATAGGGCTTGAGGAGAAAGTAGGTCTCATCCCGGTGAGTCTGATGTTCAAAGACGGCGCTCCCGACATGATCTGGATGACCCAGCCGCGCCCCACCTTCGGCCCCGTGTTCGACGACACTGCGGTGATCGCCGAGATGTTGTCTATCGAACCAGGCGCGATTAACGCCGATTTGCCCATCGAGGTAGTATCGTGCGGAGTGCCGTTCCTGTTCGTGCCAGTGCGCGATCTTGAGACTATGCGGCGCATCCACTTCCACGCCAATGTTTGCAAAGAAGCTCTTGAGCCACTTGGCTTAAGTGAGGTGTTTGTGTTCGCGCCGGAGGTGGAGAACGCCGGTTCGACGGTCCACAGCCGCATGTTTGCTCCCGATCTTGGCGTGCCGGAGGATCCGGCAACGGGTGGGGCAAGTGGGCCGCTCGGCTCATATCTGGTGCATCACGGCGTAGTCGCGGCATCACCCTCCGCCTACATCATCAGCGAGCAGGGCATCGAAATGGGCCGCCCCAGCTTCATCCACATCCAGATCGAGCAACACAATGGTGAGATCACATCTGTGCGGGTGGGCGGGCAGGCTGTGTACGTGGGCGGGGGTGAAATCGAGTTAGGGAACTAGGGACGCGTGAATGCTGATTGCAGGCACGTCGCTCTGGCGTCATGTTTGCACTATGCCAAGCAGACGAAAAAGCCGATCCCTCTGGACCGGCTTTCCCCACTCAAACCTGACTCTTATACCCTCACCCCTACCCCCGACAGCCGCTCATTCATCTCTTCGAGCGCCTCTTGCACCTGGACGATTACGTAGTCGGGGGTGGAAGCGCCTGCGGTGAGGCCGACCCGCTTGACGCCCATGAACCACTGCTCCTCTAACTGTTCGGGCCTCTCGATATGATAGGCGGGGCAGAACTCGGAGGCGATGTCGCGTAGGTGGCGGGTGTTGGCCGACTCGTAGCCACCGACCACGATCATCACATCCACTTCTTTCGCCAGATCTATCGCGGCGGGCTGGCGCTTGGCGGTGGGCAGGCAGACCGTATTGTGGGCATGCACCTCGCAGCCGTGCTCCAGAAAGCGGTTCACCACCTCACATACGAACTTCTTGTACCAATCGGTGTTCTGCGTGGTCTGCGAGAGAAGCGCGATCTTGCGTATCTTGGCGGCGGGAGTGCCGTCGGCGGTCAGTGCTGCCTCAATGTCAGCGACACTATGTGCCGAGATGGCGCGACGGGCGTTCCAGCTCTTCAGCTTGCTCTTTGGCTTCTCGCCATCCTCGCCCGATATCTTCTCGGCTTTTTCGGCCCGCATCTCATCCAGCACCGAATTGGCCCACCCCAGGATACCCTTCGTCTCCGGGTGATGAGCATCGCCGTACACGATCACCCAATCGCCCTCTTCCATGCACTTTTTCGCAAGCTGCTGCACGCGCGTCACCAGAGGGCATGTGGTGTCTATAAGCTCGAGGCCCGCTTGCTCGGCGCGCCTGTAGACTTCGGGAGCCGCGCCATGCGCAGTTACGGCGACGGTAGGAGCAGTCGTAGCTTCCAGCCCGTTTACAACCTCGACACCTTGCGCACTTAATTTCTCGACAAGCTGCGGGTTATGCACCAGCGTGCCGAGCGTATCTATGCGACCTCGGCTCTTACCCGCCTCGTCTATCTGGTCCAGGGTCATCTTCACCCCGAAGCACATACCCATCTCTTTTGCTCGTATTATCTCGAACATCGTATTCTCCGTGCTCTGAAACGTGAAACATAGCTCGTAAAGCGTCTTACTAAAGATAAGCTCTTTATGCACAGCATCCGTGTTTAGCGAACCTCCTTACGAGTTACGCGTTACGCATTACATTTCACATATATTCCCCCGCTGCGCGACATATAGCCAAAATCCACCAGGTCGCGGCGCACGGTGCAGTAGTCTTCGTTTAGTTCCTCTAATATAACGTTTACTTCCCGCTCCGTATATTGCTTTTCAGGCTCGAATCTACGGGCTACTTCGTCCAGGATTATAATAAGCTGTTCGTGCTTCCTGGGCAGCGCCTGTATCTTGCCGCCCCGCATGTAAGTATCGAGCACCATCTCACGGGCATCGGTGGGGCGCGGCTTCACGCCCTTGTGCTTGCCCATCGCCCTGCGCGCCTCGCTGAACGCCTTAAGGTTTAGCTCGTACAGGCTATAGTGGTCGGGCTGCCTGGGCATGGGTTCGGCCAACCTGACAAGGCCCACCTGCTGCAAATTATCTATGTGGCGCACAAGATCGCGGTGGCCGATGCCGGTTGCCTCGTGTAGCTGCACCCTGTTCGCCGGGGCCTCCGAGAGGGCGGCCACGACACGCAACCTATCCATGTTGAGCAGTGCCCCAGCTACGGCAATAAGCGGCTCAAGGTCATTATCACTCTGCGACATCGTTTCCCTTGATTCCGTGGGTTCCGCTGCTTCATTGTCTGCTTGTACCTCTAACACTATGCCTGCGCTCCCTGCTTTAGGCCAATCTGCCAGATTTTATCCGTATTATTCCACAATAGAATCATACCAACTGGCACTACCCCTGTCAATCACTTGTGTGCATTATAAAGGCTTTAGCCCTTCACTGCGATTAGAATGACAAAGCCGACACGCTTCACTGCAAACCGACTTTGACACAGCCCTAACACCATGTCACATTCGCTTGACCTTACTTCACGGGGTGGGTTATAATACCAGCGCACCCAACCGGAGGTCGCCTCAGACGGAGGAGATGGGCATGGCGGGTGACGAGCGATGAGGCTCGTATATGCTAAAGGGAGATATATAATAAGATGGCAGAGCAGCAACATTCGCAGACACATACAGTAACCGCCGTTACCGACACTGAGTTTCAGAACTCGGTATTGGACGCCCAAACCCCGGTGGTCGTTGACTTCTGGGCACCGTGGTGCGGGCCTTGTCGCATGGTTAGTCCCATTGTCGAGGAATTGAGCCAGGAATACGGCGAGAAGGTCCGCTTCGCCAAGATGAACACCGACGACAACGAGGTTACGGCCACGCAGTTCGGCATCTGGAGCATCCCGACGCTCATCATCTTCAAGGGCGGCAAGGAGGTCAACCGCCTGGTAGGCTTCGCCCCCAAGGAGCAGCTCAAGCGCCAGATAGACCGCTCGCTGGCTTCGTAACCTACACTTACACAAACGACATGAGAACATGAAAAGAGCAGGCCAATCGCGCCTGCTCTTTTCTTTGTAACTTCAGCTACTGGCTACTCATATCGTTGGCCGATGCGCCTTCATCCATCCCCCGACTCCTAATTCAAAGCCCCTGATCGCT
>JBBSIK010000159.1:0-6686 GCA_038232115.1 Chloroflexia bacterium | reverse complement strand
GAGGGCCGCTGCCGCCGTACCGCACACGGATCACCGCCTCACCGGTATCTACCATTGACAGCTCGAATCCCTCGAACATTGGGCTTGCTCCTTATTGCGCGCCTCTCATCTCGTGTGGTGAGGTAGTTTGCGAACAGACCAGAGATTAGGATACCTGCGCCGTAATGTGCCTGCTCACCAACTAATTTGAAAACAACCTCTAGTTCGATTTCACCCTCGCCGCATCACACCTCGCGCCTCACTTCCCCAGCAGCCACTTCTCCATCAACGCCCGGTCCACCGGGCCGACGTGCGTTTCGCGGATGATGCCGTCCTTGTCTATGAAGAAGGTGGTGGGAATGGGGAGAACGTGATAGAGGCTGGTGATGTGATTGCCGTCGTCGGGGAGGAGGGGGAAGGCCATGCCCAACTCTTTAGAGAACGCCTTGATCGTCTCCTGCGCACTGTTGGTGGCGACACCCAGGATTTCGTAGTTGCTCGCCTGGTGTGTCTCGCTGTACATCTTGACGATCTCAGGTATCTCCACGCGGCAGGGGGAGCACCAGGTAGCCCAGAAGTTTATCATTACAGGCCGGCCACGCAGCGAACTCAGCTTGATCTCGTCGCCGCTCATGTCCCGCAGAGAGAAGTCGGGCGCTTCCGAGCCGAGGGTGGGCGCGGGGCCCAAGCCGGGCGACTTGAAACGGTCTACCTTGCTGCTTTGAGAGAGACTCGTCTTCCAATCGTTTAGGCGCTGCTGGCGGTCTGCTACGCTCTTTGCCGTTGCCAGCACGTCGTTAGCCAGGTGCTTGTTCACCAGCATGCTATCTGAGGATACCTGCCTCATGTCGTCCAGCGTCAGGTTGTACTTGCCCAGGGCCGCCGAGATAGCAGGCTCAGTCGTGCCCATTTTGCCCAGTGTGTCCTTGAGTGCAGCCTCGGCTTCATCAGGAGTGACAGTTGCGCCCGCTTTTTTGGCGTCCTGCACCTGCACCCGAAAGTTGAGCAGGTTCTCCAACGCATCGGCGGCGCTCGGCGGCTTATCCTTTGTGTTCTTTGTTACGTCGAGGATAGCCCGCTCCAAGTCTATCTCACGTGTGATGTCTTTATCGTAGACATACTCACCGTTCACCCGCGCCACGGCATCCGACGGCACATTTGAGTTGGGATTCGACAGATACGCCCACAGTGCGATAGCTATCAGGCCAATAACACCCACAGCCAGCAGCGTCACGTTGCGCCGGCGCACCCCGGCTTTGGCGGCGGCACGGGCGGGTGATAGCGTGACGGGCGACGACACCCTGAGGGCACTGCCGTCGTGCGCGCGGCCACTCGTCTTGATCTCTACTTCAAAACCGAGATCGGACGGTTTCTGCGTCGGCGTAGTGCTCATATCAGACGTTGAACCAGGTTAATGAGGGGGCCAGCACTGTCACAGAGTTGGTGAATACCAGCACGCCCATGATGATGAGGAGCGCGCCACTGACCAGAGAAACGATATTCACCTGGTCTATAAGGGTCACGCCTCCCAGCTTGAGCGAGAAAGAGCGGCGGGTCAACCGCTTGAGCGCGCCGGATATCTGGCCCATTGCCAGCGCGGTGAGCAGGAAAGGAACACCCAGCCCGATTGAGTAAGCGATGAACGGCAGGAAGGCATCACCTGTGTTGCCACTCATCGCCAGAGTGAAGATCAAGCCCAAAGTAGGGCCTATGCAGGGCGTCCAGCCAACGCCAAAACCCAGGCCGATAAGGAAAGAACGCACATAGCCCAGGTTGTTAGCCGGACGCACGTCGAGGCGACGGGTGTAGTCGAGGAACTGTATACGTATGAGGCCCACCATGTGCAGGCCAAAAACCACCAGCATAGCGCCCGCGACATACTGCACCATGCGCCTGTTCGATGCCAGAGCCGTACTAAAGGCTCCTGCCAGATTGCCAATAATCGCAAAGACAATCGTGAAGCCCAATACAAACAGGAAGGCGTTCGCCAGCACGATCCATCGGGCCGTTGTCTGAGTCATCGTTGCGGTGCCCCCGCCTCGCGCCACCGTCACGGCAGACCCGCTAAGATAGCCTATGTAGGCAGGCACCAGAGGCAGCACGCAAGGAGACAAGAACGAGAGTAGACCGGCGAAGAAAGCCACATATAAGGCAGGTGATTCCATCTAGTTCCCTAGTTCCCTTTGGCGAATTGTCAGTTCGTATGCTCTACTGATAACTGACAACCGATGCCTGACGACTCCCAGACGAGCGCGTATATATTTCCCGCTGCGCTTCCGATTCCTGCATGGAGCGATCCATGCGTGGAAAGGCGAACCACACAGCGCCGAGGGCCGCCAGCAGACCTGTGATGATGCGCAGCCACCAGTTGAGCGATAGGGGCTGTGAGCCTATCGAGAACATGCCGAAGACCGCGTCGGTGCCCATATCGAGCATGGTATCGCGCAGGCCCAGCATGTGAGTCAGGCCGTCGACTGCGAGCGGCAGCAGGAGAGGCACGAACAGCCAGCACGGCAGAGGCCGGTTGAGCCATTGCAGCGATGTAATGCGGCGGTCTCTCGCCAGGCCGTACAAGCTGCCAAAAAGCACTATACCAGCATAGATAGCCGTGTTGCGGTAGCAGAATGCCACCTGATAGCCGAACAGATTGCCCGACCGTTCAGGCAACTGGTGACATGTGAGCGCATAGCCGGTGTAAATCGGGTCAGCTATGCCCCACATGCCTAGCTTTGCGAAAATAGGAACCATCCAGGGCAGCCCCACGAAAAGTGAGAGTGCCACCAGCGCCAGCTTCAGCCAGTGCTTGCCGATCCAGCTAGCCACTCTGTCAAAGGCGGTCTCCTTGTAAGGCGGAAGCACGCTCGCGGATGGCCGATCTTCCCGCCGAGCTATTTCCATGTAGGCCCGCAGTTCCGGCTCCGTAATCGGCGCGACCAACCTGCCCAGCCTGCCGTCGCCTGCCACAACCACTGGTATAGCAGTAGACATAGCTTCATATAGCGCCATGTCATCGAGTATATTGACCTCGTCTACTTCGAGCTTATATTGCGGCGTGAGACGGTCCAGGAGGAGTAAAACGTCCTCGCATAGGTGGCAGCCGGGCTTGGTATATACCATTATGCGCATACAGAGCCTTCAGCTTTCAGCGGGTAGCCCAGGGCACGTGCCAGGCAGGCGCTAAAGCCAGATAACCTTCCAGCTAAAATAGGGAAATGGACCTTGCTCTAAATTATACGTTTGGCAGGCGGAAGGTGTCAACGGGGTTAGGGACGTAAGTGTTCAGAAAAGGGGTAGGACAAATCAGCAGAGTGCCTATCCAAGACCCACCGCCCCCGCTTCGCTCATGCCCCTCCCATTCGTGGGAGGATACAAAGAAGAGAAAGATAGTGGGAACACCCGTCGCCCATCAATGATGGGCACCCGCCCGTCATGGGCTTCGCCCCTGCAACCCCAACTCTGAACACTTACTATACACGAATGCAGGGCAGATGCAGTACCAGGTACGATCAGACCCACTTTGTGCTAAAGTAGACCTATGCAGCAACACCCAGGCGAACCCACCAGGCAAATACAGCCGAATAGCGCATATGCCGAGCCGGTACAAGCCATCGGTCAGGTGATGGACCGTAGCGCGGAACGTCTGCTGTCGGCTGCGGCTCATGGGGCGATAGCGTTCGGCTTCCTGGGGGTGAGCTTCCTGATTTCGCTGGCTATATCGGGCGTAATCTGGCTCTATGGGAGGCGATCGCCCACCGTCCGTTTCCACTCAGAGCAAGCAGGCTGCTACCAGTGCTCGGTGCTGCTGATTAACATCGTGTGTGTCGTGGCGCTGGGAGTCGGAGGCGGCCTCTCACTATTTAACTGGGTACAAGGCAAGAGCGACATGGGTATAGGCCAGGGAGTAGGCTGGGGCCTGGTCCTCTTCGGCACCTGGTTCGTGCTGAGCATCCTATACGGCATCTACGCCGCTATACGAGTGCTACTCGGCAAGCCATTCAAATATCCAATCATAGGCGACAGGTTTCTCTGAAACGTGGAAACGTAAAGTGGTGTGATAAAGAGAGGCTAACAGTATAAACGCTTACGAGTTACGCATCACGCTTTGCGTTTCCACGTCTCAGACAAGCCTGTGCTCAGGCGGGTTGCCCTTCGGGTTGCCTTTCGACGGCGGATCAGTGACGTGCTCGCCGGGGCCGGTTATCATTCGGAGAGCGCCTGGGATTAGCTCCACATTGGCTGGAGTGCGGCCCCGCGGTAGGGAGTCGGCGTGGACAGGCCAGGGGCGACGAGAGGTGAGCACCTGCACTTTCCTGGCGTGATAGGTCCTGATGTCGGGTCGGCCTGCAATAACCTTAGCTGCGATGTTGGGTGGATTGGCTCTATCGCCCTTGTGGAACATCGCCCCTAGCACATGCCGCATGAACGACCACTTGCTGAAGTTTTGGAATATCACCACGTCAAAACGGCGATCATCCACCTTCGCATCGGGCGCTAGCGGCACTGAATAGCCCCAGTAAGGCCCGTTCGCCACCAGCACCACCAACGCTCGCATCCGCACGGCCCTACCGTCTAACACCACTGTCACCGACCTTGGCCGGAAGCGAAAAAAGGTCCGCGCCACGTCGAACAGCCGCACGTACTCGCCCTTGTCAACTTTGTTCAAGATGGGGAAAAGCGCGGCATCGAGGCCCACACCGGCGGTTTCGAGAAAATACGTGCCATTGCAGCGTCCCACGTCTATCTGCTTGACTTCGCCGAGGCGCAGCAACCTGGCCGCTTCAGCCAGATCGAACGGCACATGCATCATACGGGCCACGTTGTTGGCGCTGCCCAGTGGCAAGATTCCGAGTGTGATTTTGTGCCCGATGAGCGCCGTAGCTACCTCGCTCACCGTGCCATCGCCACCACACGCAATCACAATATCGTACTTCTCCTTTATAGCTGCTTCGGCAAGCTTGGTGGCGTGCTTGGGGTATTGCGTTTCCATGATGTCAGCCTCGATGCCGTTGTCCAGGAGCGCGCGCCGCACTTGATCAGGTCCCGCCGCGTTAGTGGTAATGCCCCCCTTCTTGCCCGAAGCCGGATTGACGATTACCATGACGCGCGTGCCGGGTGGTACGTTATCGGGCTGCGCATCCTCAAGGGTATAGGCGCTCTGTGTTCGAGCAAGCTCAACCATACTTTTTACACTATTCTGGTTCTCAGCTTTTGCGTCCTGTGCCATACTCCACCCCATTCTGAATACTCTAGCATATCATAAGCAGACTCTGGTATAGGGGTTAGGGGCTGGAGACCGGTGAGTAGAAGAAAACGCCGAAAGCGCAAAGACTATTGTCGGGGTGCTTGTCTCAAGACTCATAACTGCCAACCCATGGTCTCTAACCCTCACCTCTCATTGCCATGCTTGAAGTTGCCAGTAACTTTCGCCATCACCAGTTGCCCGTCTTTGACTTCCAGGCCCTCTATCTTGCTCAGGAACTTGGCAGCTTCCTTTTCCTTGAGCGCCATAATCTGCTTGCCTCGCCAGAAGATGAAAACTCGGTTATCTTTGCCAACTCGATACGAGAACACATCCTCATCGAGCTTGCCGCGCTTGTCTACCTCGCTCATGGTTGCTCAAGCCTCCTCATGTGGGGGAACAGAATCACATCGCGGATCGAGTATTTGTCGTTCAGCACCATAGCCAGACGGTCAATGCCAACGCCCATGCCGCCGGTCGGAGGCATACCAACCATGAGGGCAATCACATAGTCAAGGTCCATCTGGTGGGCTTCCTCATCGCCGCCGCGCCCTGCCTCTGTCTGCTCCCGAAAGCGGTCGTACTGGTCGAGCGGGTCGTTTAGCTCGCTGAAGGCATTAGCGATCTCGAACGTGGCGGCAAAAGCCTCGAAACGCTCTACCACATGTGGATCACCCGGCTTGCGCTTGGCGAGAGGCGACACCTCCAATGGGTAATCGAGCAAGAACGATGGCTGGATCAGCAGAGGCTCGATAAAGTGGCCCTGTAGCTCATCCAGTATCTTCGTTCGGCTCGCACCTGTCTCCACGTCCACGCCTTTCTCGCGGGCCACACGGAGTAATTCCTGCGTATCTGTGTACTGAGATATGTCAATGCCGGATTGTTCGATGAGAGTAGCACGCCAGTCAACGCGGGGCCAGGGTGGGGTGAAGTCGAGCGTCCGGCCCTGGTACTCGAGCACATATGTGCCACGAACTTCCTGAACAACGCCCGATACCATCTCCTCCAGCAGCGACATCATGCCGTTGTAGTCGGCATAAGCCTGGTAAAGCTCCAGCACCGTGAACTCTGGATTGTGCTTGACATCAATGCCCTCGTTGCGAAAGTCGTGCCCGATCTCGTATACGCGCTCGAAACCGCCAACGATGAGCCGCTTGAGGTATAGCTCATCGGCGATACGCAAGTATAGCTCCTGGCCAAGGGCATTGTGCTTTGTGACGAAAGGTCGGGCAGTGGCGCCGCCATACAGAGGCTGCAAGACCGGCGTCTCGACCTCCAGGAAGCTGCGCGCATCGAGGAAACTCCGTATATAGCTAATCATGCGCGAGCGGGCACGGAATGTCTCACGTACTTCTTCATTGGCGACAAGATCGAGGTATCGCTGTCGGTAGCGCGTTTCAACGTCCTGCAAACCATGATACTTGTCCGGCAGAGGCTGGAGGGCCTTCGACAGCAATCTGTAATTCTC
>JBBSIK010000158.1:0-6702 GCA_038232115.1 Chloroflexia bacterium | reverse complement strand
GGCGCTAGGCCGATTCAATGCCAGATCTGTTTCGGCATCGAACAATTGCGGGTATAGCTCCATCAGTATGTAGGGTTAGCTCCGCCTTAGGCTTAACAGGCTGATCCTGCTCTAACTCGAACTCAACGCGCTGGTTCAGAATACCAAGCACCAGTTGCGCTTCCATCAGGGCGAAGTGCAGGCCTATGCAGACGCGAGGGCCGGTCCCGAATGGCAGGTAGGCAAACTTGGGCAGCAGGTTTTCGTTCTTGGCTGTGAAGCGTGCGGGGTCGAATACCTGAGGCTTTGAGAAGTAGTCGGGCTTATGGTGCATAGCATACTCGTCAATCAGCACGTAAGCCCCTCCGGGCACTTTGTAGCCGCCCAATTCTGTGTCGCGTGCTGCCATTCGGATCATCACATGGCCGGGAGGATAGAAGCGGAGGCCCTCTTTGAAGACCTGAAGTGAATAGGAGAGCTTGGATAGGTCCGCGAGCATGGGCGTTCTATCTTGAAGAACATCATCCACTTCACGCTGCACACGCCTGCGTATGGGAGCATGCTTGGAGATCCTGTACAGCGTCCAGGTGAGGGCTTGGGCCACCGTTTCGTGACCCGCGATGAAGATGGTCATAAGCTCGTCACGGATTAGCTCGTCCGACAATCCATGCCCATCCTCGTCGCGCGCATTGAGCAGGAGGTCGAGCAGGTCGCTGCGGTCGCTCTTTTCGCGCCTGCGTTGGGCTATCATGTCGTATATGGTGGTGTTGGTCCGCGCGATTGCCTGCCTGGTTCGCCTGCCGCTTGGCAGGAGATCTGCGAAGGGAATGGGGAAGAGGAAGCCGGTGGCCACCGACCGCAGCGCTGTGTGGATATCCCTGCCCAACTGGTCCTCGCTGCCCAGGTTCTCTATCGAGAACATGACGGCCCCGATGATCCGCATGGTCAGCTTGGTCATCTCCTCGGTCAGGTCTATGCGCTGCCCCTCGTGCCAGCTATCAACCAGTTGCTCGGCGTAGCTTATTATGGTGTCCGCGTAGCCCTTGATGATCTGGTTCTTGAATACGGGCTGCACCAGGCGGCGCTGCTCACGATTAGAGGCGTTGGTAGCGGTCAGGATGCCATTGCCGAACACAGGCCTGCCCAGTTTTGTCATCTCGGGAGGCTTGTCGAAATCGTCTGTGCGCGTGAGTACTTCCCTCGCGTATTGCGCCTGGCTGACCACCACCACAGGCCGAAGCCCCACCGGCACCTGATAGATACCTGGGAAGGTCCTCGCGAGCTTCCTGCGGAAAGCGAAGTTGTCGGTTATCATCAAAGGCAAATTCCTGACAAGGGCAAGCGGCCCCAACGTCGGAACAGCCTCGTGTTTGCGCGAACCCATATCACCTCTGGTAGAATAGGACTTGGACAGTTTCTGCTGCATACTGTTATCATACCAGACGAACCGTCAGGCAGTCATGTCAGGCTTCCAGTATAGTTAACGAGGCGTCGAGGAAAGTAGTCGCCCTATGTTGTACTCCAGGCGCGCGGCTCGCTTTTTCGAGCAGCTAGCAAATCCAGACGAGCAAGCCCAGGCACCGAAAGGGGTTCTGCTATATAGCCCCAATCTGCTGAGGTTCGTGGCTGTTCTCTGCTACGTGATCTGGGTGGCGGGCTTTATCAACAACTTCTTCATCAGCGACTTCTTCCGCCACTCATTTTCCGATGCGAAGATGCTTGAGTTGTTCTACTCGCAGTCTGCGCTGGTGATTGTCGGCGCCATAGGTACGTCCCTGGTGGTGTACTTTGCCAGGACGCGCTACCGGGGCTGTATGCTCGGAGCCAGTATGCTGGCCGTCACCTCGGGCATGGTCGCCAGCGCCTACATGTACGGTCTCAACATCAACCCTCACTTACTGTTGGCATTTACTCCGTTGCTCCTTGTCGGCTTCACTGTTGGACGGGATGGCTTGATACTGACTACCGCTTGGATTATTGTCAATTATGTTTTCCTCTACCTTGCTGATTCCTGGAACTGGTGGCCTCGTCCCGCGGCTATCACTATTGACGTTGTCAAGCACGAAAACCTCAGCGCTTTCATCATCTTGCTGCTCATCGTTGCGGCCATAGAATTCTACATTGTCAAAATCGCCGTGACTCTGCGCAAGCAAGGCGAACTCCACCAGGCGTTAGAGGCCGAGCAACAGCAACGCCTCGAACTGCTTTCGCGGCTTGTCACCACAAAGGACGAAGAGCGTCAGCAACTCGCTCACGCCCTGCACGAAGGACCTGTGCAGGACTTGGTGGCCTTACGGTATGGGGTGTGGAACGGCATGGAGCGCGATAAGCTTGTAGAGATAATAGATACAGCAACACTGAAGCTTAGAACCGTGTCTCGCGATTTGCACCCCTCCGACCTGGAGCTTTACGGGCTGCCCTCTACTCTGGATCGGTTAGCAAAGCAGCAGGCGCAAGAGAGCGGTATTGAGATTGATGTAAACCTTCCTGACAAGGTATGCGCGAACAAGGAGGTTGCCAGAGTGCTCTATCGGATATCGCAGGAGGCCTTTAACAACGTTCGCCGCCATAGTAGTGCCCGACATGCATTGTTGAGTCTCAATGAGAGTGGCGACACAATCACGCTGCAGGTCCGCGACGATGGGCAGGGGTTCGATGTTGAGCCGGTTCAACGCCAGGCGGTCGAGAGAGGCCATTTCGGACTGGCTACATTGTACGAGCTTACGTCCGTAGTAAAGGGAAAGCTGGAGATATCGAGCAGGCCGGGAGAGGGCACCAGCATAAGGGTGTCTGTGCCCGTAGATCGGTCTGCAGAGGAGAACACGATCGCGATAACAGAGCAATACCAGAAAGGAGCGTAGAAGCCTTCTATGAATGTTCGAGTTTTACTTGTTGAGGATCATGAGTTGGTGCGTTCGGGCATACAAACCATGCTCGAAAGAGATCCCCGCGTGGAAGTCGTTGGCGGAGCCGCAAATGGTGCTGAAGGCATCGAGATGGCCCGTCGCTTTCGTCCTGACATCGTGCTGATGGACATCCAGATGCCCATCTTGAATGGTATAGATGCGACCAGACAAATAGTGCGCGAGTTGCCAAACACGAAGGTGATAATGCTTACGATGCACGATGCAGAAACCCACGATCTGCAAGCCTTGAATGCCGGCGCAGTAGGCTATTTGCACAAGAATACCAACCCCGATGATCTATTACGGGCCGTGCATACAGTAGCAAAGGGTGATCCGTACCTGTCGCCGGAGTCGACCCGCCGATTGATTACCAGCGTACAGACCACAGGCACCAGCGGTCGCAAGCCCGGGAATGGTGACGCACTAACAGAGCGGGAAATCGAGCTACTGCGTTATCTGGCAAAAGGTCTCAAGACAAAGCAGATAGCGACCGAGGTCGGTTTGTCCGAGTCTCATGTCCGGAGCCAACTCTCGAATGCATACGCAAAGCTAGAGGTGAGCGGGGCCGCGCAAGCTGTTGCCCATGCGGTAGAGAAGAAACTCATTTAGCGGCACCATGGCGCCCTATGGGGCACCTATCGGAGAGAATACGATGCAGATTACCAGAAACTCCATTGAGACGAGGCTAGGACCGAATGAGTGGTTCACCGGCACGGTTTACATAGACACTGTGGCAACGCCATCAGGGGCTTCGCGTTTGAGCGCGAGCAGCGTCCACTTCACACCTGGCGCCCGGACGGCATGGCATACCCACCCGAACGGCCAGACCATCTACGTCACCGAGGGTGTCGGCCTGTGTCAGCGCCGAGGCGGGCCAATTGAGACTATACGCCCCGGAGATCGAGTGTTCTTCGAGCCTGGCGAGGATCACTGGCATGGTGCCACCCCCGACCGCTTCATGACCCACCTGGCGATGCTGGAGGTCGACGATGAGGGCAACAGCGCCACCTGGGGCGAGCACGTCACGGACGAGGAGTACGGGCAGTATGGGCAGCAGACAGAATAACCACTGGACCGGCAACATGGAACTGACTGTTCACTCTCTCACACCCGATCTGTGGCCTGCGCTGGAAGACCTCTTCAGCGCGGGTGGACCTGTCAGCCGCTGCTGGTGCATGTACTGGCGGATCGGTGACGAGTATCGCAAGAGGCCGTGCGAGGAGAATAAGGCGGCGTTTTGTGAGCTGGTAAAGGGCGGCCCGCCTCCAGGCTTACTCGCCTTCGACGGTGACCTGGCCGTCGGTTGGTGCCGGCTTACCCCTCGAGACGACTTGCCATGGCTTGACCATGCCTGGCGGCTCAAGCGGGTAGATGATGTGCCGGTCTGGTCGATCTCCTGCTTCTACATTCGCAAGGGTTACCGCAAGAAGGGTGTCACCTTGGCGCTGATCGAGGCGGCAATAGATATTGCAAGGCGAGCAGGAGCGCCTGCACTGGAAGCGTATCCTCTTGATAACAATTTGACCCCCAGTGCATCATCCACCGGCTTCGTTTCGACCTTCAAGTGCGCTGGGTTCAAGGAAGTGGCCCGGCACGTGTCCCCTAGGCCGATCATGCGCTGCGATTTTCGTGAATAAGGCGGAGATACTACGATGAGCATCGATGAAATCAAGCTGCTGTATGACTACAATGACTGGGCCGATGCGCACATCTTGGCGGCATGCTCCAGGGTCAGTCCGGAGCAGTACGCCGCTCCGAACAACTTCGGGACCGGGCACGCAGGGCTCCGCGCCACGATGGTCCATATGCTGGACAACATCTGGCAGTGGCGGATCACTCTCCAGGGGTATTACAAGGAACCTCTGGCTGACGAGGCGGCCTATGACGCGACCGAGCTTCACGAAGATGCCTTCCCGACGCTTGCCGCACTCCAGGACCGCTGGATGACCGAACAACGGGAGATGCGCTCTTATATCGACACATTGATCGAGGAAACGCTGAACGGCAGGATCCGCTATGTCATCCCTGGTGCGGTACGCGAGCATGTCGTGTGGCACATCCTGGTGGATACAGTCAACCATGCCACGCAGCACCGCAGTGAGGCCGCCGCGCTGCTGACCATCTACGGCCAGTCGCCGGGCGACTACGATCTTACCATGTATCTGAATGAGCGCGCTGTAGGAAAAGCCTGAGCACAACCAAAGACCAGCCGAACCCGACTGGCCTTTGGCTATTAAGCAACCACTTCCTGCCGCCCTGTCCAGAAGCTGACTAAAGTGGGTTAAAGTGGAGCACCGCCCAGCCCGATCTCGTTTCCGTCTGGATCGCGGTACGTGATCTTGCGCACTCCGTTGGAGTAGGTCTCCCGCTTCGAGGGGTCGAGACCCCGATCGGCTATCTGTGCGACGAGCGCATCAAGGTCATCGACGAAGAGCGTGTGCATTGCGTAGCCGGCGTGGTGGGGCTGCTGCACAATGTACAGGTATCGGTGCTCCGCAAGCTCCCACACGGCCTCTGTGTCGTTTGGAAAGAATGCAGGCGGCCCGCCCAGCAGCTGTTGGTACCATTTCAGTGCCACGCGTAGTCAGCGACGGGGATTCCAGCGAATAGGTCTAGCTTCGTGGTTTGAATCATGCGGAGTGCTCCTTAAAGGCTCTGGGGAACGTATGCGCGGTGGCGTTACTGCTGTTGGAGCACTCTGTGTGGTCAACGGCCAGCACGAGTACGCCCTGCGGTTCCACAAGCCGTGCCCTAACTGATCTGCTCCGCCAACTCGAGAATGATGCCTTCCGGCCCACGAACGTAGCAGAGCCTATACATGCCTTCAAAGTCTTGTATCTCACTGAAGGTTTCCGTCCCTTTCTCTTTGAGCTTGGCAACAACCGCCTCGATATCCTCGACGGCAAAGGCGATATGCCGAATGCCCAAGGTATTGTCCAAAGGTTGCTGGATACCGTTCTCGTCTGACGGCGTATGGAATTTGATGAGCTCGATATTCGCCTGGCCTTGGCCCTGGCCATCCGGCACCCGGAAAAAGGCAAACGATGTTTTCACGTCATTGAGCCCGACCACCTGATCCAACCAGGCCCCTTCCAGCGATCCTTCCCCTTGCAGTTCAAGCCCGAAGTCGAGAAAGAACGCTTTGGCGGCAGGAAGATCGTTGACGATGACACCCACATGATCGATGCGATGGACCTTCATATCTAGCACCTCCTATTTCTATTCCTCGATTTCCTCGATATTGTGGGGAAGAAATGAATGGGTTACAGTATAGATGAAGGTAAGGAATGTTAAAATCTGTGTTCATGATGTGTTCGTGAAAGGTGCAGCATAGCAGCATGATCCTCCCCAAAGATCGCGATCCTCGCTTCATCACCATCCGCCGCGGTGGGACGCTCACGGACTCAGACCATTGCCTTCTCGCCTTGTGGGCGGCCGCGTGTGCAGAGCACGTCCTGCACCTCTTCGAGCAAGCGCAACCAGAGGACTCGCGGCCGCGTCACGCAATTGAGCAGGCGCGTGCTTGGGTGCGCGGGGAGATCACGATGTCCCAGGCCCGCGCGGCTGCCGGCCATGCCATGGGGGCGGCCAGGGATCTGAGAGGTGCGGCGCGCCATGCCGCGTATGCTGCCGGTCAGGCGGCGGCGGTCGCGCACGTCACTGCGCACGAGCTCGGCGCCGCAGCCTACGCGATCAAGGCCGTGCGGGCGGCTGCGCCTGAAGGCGAGGGCGATAGTGCGGGCCGGCTCGAGTGCCTCTGGCAGCGCGACCAGCTGCCGGATGCGGTTCGCGATCTTGTCCTGGACGATCAGCGGTT
>JBBSIK010000157.1:0-6719 GCA_038232115.1 Chloroflexia bacterium | reverse complement strand
TCGGCTGCTCTACGCAGAACATCCGGCAGCGGAAGGGCGGTAACTACCCTATCGAAGAAACGGGCAAGCGGGCCACGTTGCGGCTCAGCATTAGCCTCTACATCAGGTTCGTTTTGCGCCCTCCTGGCAGGCAGCGTGAGCAGGGGCATAGTGAGGGGGGTTGCCTCCCTCGTAGCTGCTGCATTTACGGGGGCAGGCGCAACCGGCGGCAGGAATGAAGGCAGCGCCTCAGTGAGCGAACCAGGATCAACACCGGCAACTATGTCAACTGGGGCAGCCGGAGCCGGATATTCCTGTGCAGGCTCAGGTGCGAATGCAGCCTCACGAGCAGGCACAGGGATAAATGCAGGCCTTGTCCCAGGCTCGGCAGTTCGGGCTACATCCGGTCGGGCGACCTCCTGGGAGGCTCCTAAGGTTGGGTTGAAGGGTTCTCCTTCTTGCATGCGCTCAACACGCTCAGTGCGCGATAGCAGGTCGGGAGCCGGCGTCTGCTCGCGGGTTATGCTCGTGGCGAGGGTCCGCGACACGCTGGCAGAGATATTGGATGTGGGTTCGACAAGCGCCGGACGGCTCACGAGTGGCCTGGGTGTCACGATAGCAGGCCCAGGCTCGTACTCTACCCGCACAGAGGCAGGAGGGATATAGCGAGGAGGCGCCACTTCCTGCTGCATGGCAGGTAAGACGGCCACATCGGGTATGTCCACCACAGCAGGCTGAACAGGCTGAACTGCCGGAATTGCATCGGACGAAATAACAGGCGCAGCAGACCCTTCAACAAGCTCAATGTCCGCATAGGCAGTTTCAGTGACAGGTGCAGTCGTATTTTCAAGTTCGTACGCAGAAATAGCCGCAGGTGCCTGCTCAAAGTCCACATCGAACGAAGGCATGGGGGCAAGCTCAGGCCCATATTCCGGCGCAGGTGCTTGCTGGATATCCAACTCAGGCTGGATTATAGAGGCATACTCAGGCGCGGGAGCAGGCACGGCAACAGGGGGGGAGACCATCTGTGTCTGGGCCGAGACAGGCACAGCCCGCGTGATTGAGCGCACGGGCCACGTCTGCGCTGCCGAGGCGTCTTCAACATCTTCGGCCTGCCGGGGCCTATGCACGCGCAACACCATGCCCGAATACCTGCTTTGGCGAGTCTGGACCTGCGCATTGGAGGTGCTGGAGGCATCCAATTGCCGCTGTAACGATAGCGCACCCGTGCCCCGCGATTGCGCTAGACCGCCTGTGTCCGCCGGCAGAGCACCCAGCCTACGCGCTACCTGCCGCCAGAGCGAGCCTACGTTAAGCCTGGGGCCGCCCAACCCGGCGTGCGGCCCGTTTACCCTCGCCAGAATATCTCGGACCATGCGAGCGGCAGCCCCGGCGGCAAGCATGGGCATTTGGGCGGTGGCCTGCATCTCTGCCGCCTCACCTCCCTGCGTTCCTGCTTGTGGCTGGTTGCGCTCGTCCATATTGCTGTTCATAATTCCTGGTTACCTTTGCCGCCCAGTATACCTATCGGAAATCTATCTTGTCGTTGTCAAAATAAGGCCCTGGTGGGCCAGTTGGAGCGACTGTATCGCCACGCCGTTCTGGTCGGACCGTAGTTGGGGACCGGACCACTTTACGGGCAGCGCTTTGATAAACTCCCAGCGTTGCACCGTCTCACCCTTGCTGTCCACGAGCACAATAGATATATTCTTGCGGTGGAATGTGCCTTGCAGCACATCGCTGATCCACTTCCACAGGTCGTTGCCCGTGGTGATGCCGTTCTTAAGAGTAATATCGGAGATGGTGGCGCGTCCCGGCAGACGGTGGACGTGATCGTTGGTGCCACCTTCTTCCCAGGTCTGCACCTCAAGGGAGACCTCCAGGCCGCTTATCTCTGTGAATACCGCAGATGGCTTTGCAGCATCCATAATGTAGAAATGGGCTGCTACTACCGGGTCTATGCGTACAGCGCCGCCTGTCATTCCTTTACCCACTGTTTACCTCCCTGCCGGATGATAAGCGTTGATAGTGCCTACACGCATATACCGTCCAATAACACCCATCCATCGTCCCGTAACCTATCACCCGCGACCCATCGCCCTAAATCCACTCATGAGCCGTGCGCTCTCGATCTACGATCAGCTCACGCACGAAGAGCCTGTACACCTTCTCCGCTACCTCTTCCGGGTCGAAATCCTGCGCGCCTGCCGTCTCGTCGCTGGCCTCCATGCGGTCATACTGTTCGTGCAAAGCGGCAGCTTCTACGCTCTGCGCTGTCGCCTCACTACCTGCCCCACTTACGATGTCGCGCTGCACAGGCATAGGAGCCTGGATTGCCTGCCTCTGCACTGAAACACCTTCCGCCCCAGAACCGCCAAGTCCGTGCTCGCTTCTCGTGGCATGTGTGCCGGAAGAGAGCAGAGGCATACCACCGTGCAGAGTGGAGGAAGGCGCATGAGGCATGGCGGACGGCGTGACTATAGCCGGTTCGCCCGCCGCATGCCACATCTCGTGGGCTAGCAAAGCCGCGCCTTCCGGCGTGAGGGGCTTCACCAGTTCGGGGCGTGCATACACGTGCCTTCCGGCGGCAAAAGCGCGAGCCCCCAGTCTGCGGGCCAACTGTCCAGCCTGGCCGCTGTCATGCACTCGCACATCACTGAGCGACCGGCGAGTGACCCTCTCTACCCACGACCGTACTTCCCCAACACTCTGCGACCCTGAACTGTCGTCCAGATCCTGCGGATAATACTCATCCATAATGATATTTTACCACTAACCGGGGTAACTAAGAACCCAAAACTGGACTAAGAACCCTGCTCGCTATTGAGCAAATTATTGATACCTGCTATCTGTTCAACCCAGGTCCGGCGCTCCTGGTGCTCCAGCTCGAGTATCTTCTCCAGAGGCCAGTGGAAATAGTAAGCAATGTAGGCTACCTCTTCTCTGAGCTGGTCGAGAGGGTAGCCGGCTATTCCCCCGATGGCACAAGCTCCACGTCGAACTGGAAGTTACAATTGGGACACTGCGCCGGTATAGTAGCATATTCCGACTCGTTAATGCGCCGGTACATGTCCTGCAAATAAGCGAAGTCGGCGGAGAAGAGCCGCTCGATGACGTTGGCGCTAACTTCTTCCATGGTGCCCAAGCTCGTGATTACCCTCGAGAGGAGCACCACCGTCAGGTAGGCCTGGTTGGACTTGACGCGCGGGTCCTTCATCGGCGCGATCTCGTCCATCGCCGTGGCAAGGCGCATAACACCATGCTTGTGCAAGTTGCCCTGAGGGTCAACATAGCCCCTAGGCAACTCAAACTCATACTCTGTCTGTAACCCTCTGGACACTGCCATAGGTCTAGCTTCGACTCCTATCTTTGGGGGTCGAGAGTTGAAGGATTGAAAGTTGAAAGAGCTTTTAAACTACTTTCAACTTTCAACCTCTCAACTTTCGCCTCGTTACTTCACGCGGCGCAGGCCTTCGTGGGTGATTTCAAGTTCTTCGACGCCCACTTCGGTGCCCTGGGCCGAGTTGAGGGACGGGCCACTGATCTTGGACGGCCAGGCGCGGTCGAAGGTCCACTCGGCTACAGGCGTGCCAGACTGGTTGACCATAACGATGGTGCCACTGGCGCGAGCAGTCTCTACCTTGCCATCTTCCACCAGTTTGCGCCAGGTCCACGCCTCCATCGAGTCGGTCAGACCGCGCTTGAGCGAGATCTTCTGCCACTTGAGGCGGCCTGGAATAGCCTGAATCGTGTGGTAGTCTTCCTGCCGTGTGCCTTTGTACTCCACGACATCGCTTTCCGAACCGATGCCGGCGCACTCGCGGAACACCATGCCGCTCAGGTGCGGGTCTACTGTCACGTAGTAATTAGCTGATACTAACGGGTCTGTGCGGACTGCTCCGCCTGTCATTCCGGGCATTTTCGTTTACCTCCCAGGGTAGTTGAAAGTTTCAAAGTTGAAGGCTGAAAGCTAGAAAATTGAAAGTGCGCTTAGAGCTACTTTCAATTTTCTAGCTTTCGCCTTGTTACTCGCTCGCGCTGCCGCCACTCTGCCACTGGCTCAGGCGGATGATAACGAATTCGGCGGGCTTGACCGGTGCAATGCCCACCTCGATGATTAGCTGGCCCACGTCACGGGTCTCTACGGGGTTGTTTTCCGCATCTACCTTGACGTAGAAAGCATCGCCTGCCGATGCGCCGAACAGCGCACCGTCTCGCCACACACGGGTGAGGAAGGCGGTGATGTCGCGGCGGATACGCATCCACAAGTAGATGTCGTTCGGCTCGAAGACGGCCCACTGGGTGCCCTTCAACAGCGACTGCTCAACGTAGTTGAACAGGCGACGCACGTTCAGGTACCGCCACGAAGGGTCGCTGGAGATGGTGCGAGCGCCCCATACGCGAATACCACGTCCTGGGAAGGTGCGGATCACGTTGACGCCGTTGGGGTTGAGGATGGCTTGCTCGCCGGAGGTCGTCTGATACTCCAGGCCGATCACGCCCGCCACGACCTCGTTGGCCGGGGCCTTATGCACGCCGCGCTGCGAGTCGTTGCGCGACCAGATGCCAGCCATGTGGCCGGAAGGGGGCACGAGCATGCTGGAGCCGTTGCCTAGGGGGTTGGCGACTTTGATCCACGGGTAGTAGAGCGCGCCGTACTTCGAGTCGTAATTAACCGTCTTCATGCGCCAGTCGCGGATTTGCTGCGGGTTCATGCCCGGAGGCGCATCGAGGATAGCCACGCGGTCGCCCATAAGCTGCGCGTGGTCGAGCATCGCCTGCTGTACGGCCTGCACGCCTTCCATATCAATGCGGCCTGCCTGATAAAGGGCCATCAGGTCGGGGAAGACCACCATGGTCGCATCTTCGGCCACTTCCAGGCCGTTGATACCACTCCGCTCGGAGGCATCGCCTACGAGGATATTGGTGCCCACTTTGCTGCTCACCGCCGGCATGGAGGCCTCGGCGGCCAGGGTCAGCGGATAGCTCCCTTGCACCGGCATCCTCTCAATAGGGGTGGCCGCCGATTCGCGCTCGGCCAGGCGCACCATCTTCGACTCGGCGTTCACCGTGTCTACGACGTTGCGGGCCTTGCGGTCGCGGCGGAACGTCACGTTCTCGAAACGCTCCTCGGTGTCGCCGCGCTTCACCACGACGGTGAACTCGTCTTCCGCCGGGGTCTTGCCCTCCGGGGCTGTGGCAGGATGCACCTCAAGGGTGATGTTGCTGCCCGCAGTGCCTGTATCAGCGGCTGTAACATCGAGGGAGACAGCGCCACCACCGGCGGCGGCAGGCAGTTCAACCTTACCCGAAGGTAGCTGGGCCTGGGCCTGGCGGCGAGTGGCTGCTCCCGCACCGTCGTTGCCCGCGCCGGTGCTGCCATCTGTATCGGCATTACCGAGCGGCAGGCGCGTCACGTAGCACATGGAGCCGCCGTTGTTAAAGAAGCCGTAGACCGCATGGGCCATGTAGCCTCCAGGGATGAAATTGCCGAAAGTGCTGACGAACTGCGTCCAGTTGGAGAGGAAGGTAGGCTCGTTGATAGGTCCGCGTTCAGCGAAGCCGACGAAGGCTGCTATCGCGGTGCCGACACCCTCAATAGGTTTCGCGCCTTTGTCTACCTCTTCAACATAAACGCCTGGTGTCAGGTAAGTTGTCGCCATATTGGCTCCTTTCATAAAGGCTTGTTAGGCAGCCGCGCTATGCCGGCGCTAACACGAAGGTTCTTGATCGTACTCTTTTTCTCCCTCTGTGTTGAAAGTGCTATGTAACCCACTTTCAACCTTCAACTTTCAACTCACATCAGGGGCGTCACCTCCTGCGGGTTTACCGCTCTTGGGCGACGAGGCTGGGCCTTTGCCGCCACTGCTGCCTTTCCTCTCAGAGCGTTGCGTCATCACCAGATCGTAGCCGTTACCCGGCACCTGGATTACGCGCTCGATTTGTCCCGTGGGAGTGGTTGCTCGCAAGGTATATCGCCCATGGGGTATGTCGTCAAACTTAAAGCGGCCTCGCTCATCGGTATAGGTACCCGTGGCCCGCTCGACAATCAGCACCTCTGCCCCGACCACCGGCGCGCCATCATCGTCTCCCTGGCCGTCACCGCTGAACACCCAGCCGCCAAGCTGCGTAGGAAACTCGTGGCGGTCCAGCGAACCCATCGGGAACGTCTGCACGCGCTTGGTGAGCACGAGCGGCGCTTCGCTCATGATCTCAGGATCGAGGGGAAGCGTAACCGTAATATCAACGCTGGGCTTGACTGGCACTTCCATACCGCTCCAGAAATCGGAGGGGTTCTTGAAGACGCTGTTCGGCTGTATCACCTTCAAGGGCATTGGCCACTCCTGCCCGGCCAGCACACCCTGCATATACACGGCAGGCAGTTCGTCGTAGCGCATCAATGCGGCGAGAGTGCGCCACAGTAGGCGATGTTCATCCTCTACTTCGTTGGCCCAGGCGGTAATCATGTAGGAAGCATCAATTCGGAAAGGTGTGCGTTTACGCATGGCGGTATGGTATGCAGCATGCCCGTTGCCCCGCGAAGGGGCGGGGTTCATCACTTCCCAGTCGTTACGGCGCAGTTCTCGGTTCTCGACAAGATGGTAGAGATAGCAGTTGATCGTGGGGCGGGCCAGCGAAGACTTCCATTCACCTGTGGGCGCGTCGAATACAACGTCTATCTCCGAGGTGTCCAGGGGCACTCTCTCAACGAGTATCTTCTTGATTGTTTCATCGAGATC
>JBBSIK010000156.1:0-6723 GCA_038232115.1 Chloroflexia bacterium | reverse complement strand
CCGGGCGATCTTGATACGCTATGATAAACACTCATCCAATTACCTCGGTTTGCTCAAGCTAGCTTGTGCCTTGCTCTGGTTCCGTCGCCAGCAGCGATTGGCTATTTGAGATAGTTACTTAGTTCTTAACACCTCACCTTACGCACCAAGCCCTCGATATTTGTCATTCCGAACGCAGTGAGGGATCGGGTGGATAGGTACACTGTTCATGTGGGGTATTGTGCTGGCTAGAGGCACATGCTCCCTCCAATTAGAGAGCCAAGTACAGGCAACAGATTCCTCGCTACGCTCGGAATGACAAAAAGGAAAGCGAGGAATGACAAATATCGAGGGCTTGGTGCGTAAGGTGAGTTAACACATCAAAACAGGGCCGCCCGAATGACATCGAGCGACCCTGTTCAAGAACAGCCAACCTTACATTTACGAGTTGCGCTTCAGTTCGGGTGCCTTACTGACCACGCGATTCTCCACCGGAGGCTGGCTGGGACGAACGGTCTGGAGATAACCGACGAACATAACCAGGACACCCAGCACCATTGTCGGGTACAGGTAATCGTCGTTGCGAAGCGCGCCCTTGACGGTGCCACCAACAGCGACCAGGAAGGTACCCAGCGCGATCAGGAACACGCCTATCATGCGGTCCTTCATGATGTGCTTGCGGAGGAATACTATGCCCGAATAGAGAGCGCCACCGATCACAATGATCGTGCCCCCACCGCTAAACACCGCAGCCAGGACGCGAGGCGCGACATCAATGCTGAAGAAGTCTTTGTAATCAACAAAGTGGCTCTGGGTGAGAGCAGAGGAGTTTACTGGTACGGCGTACACGGCGAATATAGCATAAGCAACGGCCACCAGGGTAAGAGCAGTTACTATGTTGGCTATCTTGCGTCTAAAGAGCAAATACACTGTTCCAAGCGCCAGGAAGCCGACATTGAGGATCGCGCCTGTCAGGTAGAAAGTACGGGCAAGAAACGATGTCCAACCGCCGCTGACATCGGCGAACACCTGACAGGCCGCCCCAATAGCGAATAGCAGGAACGCTATCGCCCACATTAGTTCGTGAGGTCTGCGCCGGGTTCCGAAATATCTGTTGAGCAGTACAATCGCGAAAGCTCCCGCGATCACCGTCGCGGACAAGGGCAGCATAGTCAAAACAGGAAAAACGGGCATAAAGCTCCACCTCGGTTTTAGAGTTACGAACCGGCGCGCCGTGAAAGTTCGTTGGTATGCTAAGAGTAGTGTACACAAGCAAGCAAGTCGGGGCAAGGGTAATTCCCGTTAACATTCTATGGACAATAAACGGTGCGCTCTGCCTCATTGTCCATCGTACATCGCCCGGCGAACGCCCGCTAGATTTGACAACCCCCTTTACCTTGCGGTATAGTCTAGAATCGTGCCAATAAAACGTGCAGGCATGCAATTCAAGAGCGAGGATGCTACGTCCGAAGTATGAAGAACCTTCTCGGCCGGCTAATGAGCAGGCCTTTCGACGAACTCCGCGTCATTGCCGCAACCTGGGGTACCCTCACCCGCGACCCGAACCCCTCGCAAAACGACCTGGCGATTGCCGTCTACCATACGATGATGGACCGCTCTGCTGTGCGTGGCGTATGGGAAAGCATCTCTCCCGAAGAGCATGCCTTCATGAGTTGGCTGCTGGCCCAACGCAGTATGTTGGCGCTGGCCGATGAACTGCCCGCGCAATTGGACCGCCCGCCGGAAGAGGTCGAGTTGTTGCTTGAACGGGTGCGCCGCGCGGGTCTCGTCGACGTTGATGAAGCCCTTGTGCGCGGCAGCCGCGTAGTTTCATCGGGCGACAATCTATATGCCTGGGCCAGCCGCACCCAACCCGAAGCCACCCGCAAGCGCGTGGCATCCATTTCGACAGAGGCCTCAAAGGTGTTGCACGAGGTGATTAGCGAGGCCAGGCAGTATGCTGAGGCTGCGCCCTTTGATGAGTCGTTCGCCACATTGCTCGAAAGCCTATCCCAGGAAGAGGTTCAGCGCATAGCCACCACGTGGAAGTTGCCCGAGGCCGCACGCTACTATAAATCGGAGCTAATCGGCGTCATGGGTGAGTTCCTGGCGACCGGGCAGGGCCGCGAAATGCTCCTGACGCAGCTTTCGCCTGCTTCTCAGAGCCTCTTTTCGTTCCTGGAGAACAATAGTTGCAAGGATACCGCCGCCGGCGTGCGCAGGCACTTTGAATGGGATGAAAAAGAGTTGCGG
Organism: Chloroflexia bacterium; assembly: GCA_038232115.1. Lineage (GTDB taxonomy): Bacteria > Chloroflexota > Chloroflexia > QHBQ01 > JADMIH01 > JADMIH01. The sequence continues at coordinate 4,491 of JBBSIK010000156.1, read as the reverse complement.
CTCGCTCTACTGCCGCTGGTGCAACGCGCCCTGGTCTGGGATGTGCTGGCAGGCGAGCGCCGCTACCTGTTCATCCCACGCGATCTTATGAATAGCGCCGGAAGCGGGACTGGCGCAAACGGTGCGGGCGCGGCGAAATCTGCGGCTCTCATGCAGCCCAAGCTGGAAGCGCTCGCACCATATAGCGCAGAGAGCCGCATGCCCTACGAGCTTGCCTGGGACTTGCTTACCCTTCTTTCGACCTCTGCTCAGAACGATCTTCAATTGACCCTGCAGGATAGCCGCATTACGAAACGTCTCGCAAAGAAGATCAACGATGCGTTTCTGCAGCCGGAAGACCTCAAGGCAGGCAACGACTATATAGACATCGTTGTGCATTTGAGTACCTCGCTTGGCCTACTGGCACAGACCACAGACAGCGACGCGGGCGGCCAACCAACACTTGCCATTACGCGCCGCGCTGAGGACTGGGCGAGGCTCTCGTTCGATGCGCAACGTCGCAGGCTGTTCGGGCTTTGGCAGGAAGACCGTAAGTGGGCCGAGCCTGCAACTTATGGCACCATCTACTGGTGGAACAGCGATCTTACAGGCGCTCGCAAGAGGCTCGTCAAGCATCTGGTTGAGCTTCCGGTGGGGCAGTGGATATCGGTGGACAGCTTCCTGCGCAAGATACACATGACCGAGCCGTTCCTGATCTGGCCGCAGGACGAACTGGTGCGCCGCTTCGGCCTGCGCGCACTTCAGGGGTTTCGCAGCCAGTGGTTCGAAATAGAAGGACGCATCATCGCGGATATGCTCAAGACGATGCTTCACTGGCTGGGCGCGGTTGACATCGGGCGGGACAAGCCCAGGCGGTTTGTTTCGTTCCGCGTTACCGAACAGGGCCGCGATTTGCTCGACCCAGAGCACTCCGACGAGAGTCCCCTACCTCCAGCCAAGACGCTGCTGGTGCAGCCCAACTTTGAAGTGCTCGTGCTGCACCCGGACAGCCGGGTTGTGTGGCGGCTTATGCGTATGTCCGATCTGGTGCGCCACGACCGCGTCAGCGTGTACGTCCTCAACAAAGAGAGCGTGATGCGTGCGGTCGAGGCGGGTAGCTCGTCCGAGGAGATCGTGGCCTTCCTCGATACGAACACGGGCAAGGGTCTGCCCCAGAACGTGGCGCACTCAATCGCGGACTGGTCGCGCATGCTCAAGCGGCTCTCGATCCAGCGCGCTACCTTGATCCAGGTGGATGACCCTTCAGTGCTGGACGAGATGCTCGCCTCGCGTAAGACACGCAAAATGGTGCTCCAACGCATTTCGCCAACTATCGCCATAGCCAACCTGCCGGATATTTCCGACACTGCCAGGGAAGATGCCTGGTCCCGCCTCAGCAAAGAGCTACGAGCAGCGGGTTACGTGCCTACGCTGAAACCCGAGTTAACCGGTAGCCCGGCTGACCCGGACGTACCGGCGAAGACCCGTACCAGCGTTGCCACCAATAGCTCGACCTCGGAGGACGCAGGCAAGGGCATCGGACGACCTCGGGCGACCGTTCGGGCCACCAGAGCTGCGCCGTCAGTCACACGCAAGACGGGAACCAGTTAGCAGATGATAGTAGGCCTCGAAGGCACGATAGCCAGTATCAGACTTGACCACGTAGTATTGAACGTGGGCGGCGTGTTCTACAAAGTATTTATGCCTGGCACCACTGTGGCGGGCCTCGGCCAGGTAGGCGAGACTGTTCGCATCTACACGCATCTTTACGTGCGCGAGGACCAGATGTCCCTCTATGGCACGAGCGATGAGCGCAGCCTCCGCATGTTCGAGCAGTTACTCACCGTCTCAGGTATCGGCCCCAAGGTCGCTCTATCTATTCTGGGCACTATGCCTGTGGACGCCCTGGAAAGCGCCATTTCGAGCGGCAACGTAGACCTGCTCACGCGCGTACCGGGCATCGGCAGGAAGACGGCCTCACGAATGGTCCTGGAGATGAAGGGCAAGATAGACCTGATGGCCGCTTCAGGCATATCAATGAGTCCCTCCACGGCGAGCGAAGTGGTGGAGGCCTTGACCGGACTCGGCTATAGCCCTCTCGAGATCCAGACCGCCCTGTCCGCTCTCCCGAAGGACCACGAGCTTGCCACAGAAGAAATGGTGATGTTCGCTCTCAAGAAGCTGGGTCGTTAGCACTTCTCGCCTCGCGTTACATTGGCGGCATCTTCGCCTCTTCAAGCGCCTCCCTCTTTTATGTCAACCCCTCCGAACTCGGTAGACCTTCCCACTATCGTACTTGCATCCGGTTCGCCGCGCCGCCGCGACCTATTGGGTATGCTGTTGCCCTCGTTCGACGTACTCACAAGTCCCGTAGAAGAAACGGGTGATACACGCATGCCCGCTTGGGCGCTGGAACCTATCGCCCTTGCCGCGCCTTTCACGATCCCGCCAGAGAATGACCCGAAACTCTGGGCATGGCGCAAGGCCACCGACGTGTTGCAGCGGCAGTATCTTCCGCCCGGCACGCTCCTGCTGGGAGCGGATACCGTCGTGTTAGCTCCTGGACGGCTGCTGGGCAAACCGGCTGACCGAAGCAATGCACGCGACATGCTCCAATTGCTGCGCGGCAGGGTGCATTATGTAGTGACAGGCTTCGTGCTGTTGCAAGGAACGGAAGACGGCGACACAACGTTACGAGCGGAAGCCGTTAGCTCAAAGGTGACAATGCGGGCCTTCGACGAGCAGGAGCTTACTGCCTATCTCGACACGCAAGAGCCATACGATAAGGCGGGAGCTTACGCGCTGCAAGGCCTGGGCGGCAAGCTGGTTGAGCATGTAGAGGGTTGTCGCACGAACGTGATCGGCTTGCCGGTATGCAGAGTGCGCGCTGCTCTGACGCGTGCGGGAGTCAGGCTGCTCGCATATCCGCAGGGCGGCTACTGCGACTTCTGTAAAGTAGAGGTCAGCGGCTAGGGACCAGGGGCTAGGAGACGAAACAGAAAACTACTAATCCTCAGCCCCTTACCTTTAGCCCTAAATAAAGCGGGCGAACACTTCGTTGCCCAACAGCCTGCCCCGTGTTGTCAGGCGCACACTGCCGTCCGCGATCTCAAGAAGGCCAAAGCCAGCCATCTCCTCAACCGCTCGCTCGTAAACCGCACACAGCCTCCGGGCGAAGCGTCTCTCAAAGTAGGCGAGGCTCACCCCTTCGTTTAGCCTCAGCCCAAGTATCATCACCTCGGCCATCTCATCATCGAGGGAGACCTGTGTCCGGTCAGAAATGACACTGCTACCCTGCCGCACTTTCTTGATATACTCGCCGGGACCGAGCAGGGTGGTGTAGCGGGTATCTCCCCAATAGCCACTCGCACCTGGCCCGAAGGCGAGATAGCGGCCATCATGCCAGTAGATCAGATTGTGAGCGCACGGCTTCTCTCCAGCCTCCAGCGTCCAGTTAGATATTTCGTACTGACTGAACCCAGCCGCAGGCAGCCTTTCACCGATCATCTCGTACATGTCGGCAACGGCATCTTCCTGCGGCACGCTGATGAGGCCGCGCTCGACACCCGTATAAAGAGGCGTGTTCTCCTCCACGATAAGAGAATAGCACGACAGGTGGTCGGGGAGTGGGGCGATAGCGAGCAACCGGTCAAGCACTGTCTCAAGGTGGCGCAGGTCCTGGCCGGGCAATCCAAAGATGAAGTCCAGATTGATGTTGCTGAAGCCTGCCTGCCGCGCCAGACGATACGACTCGAGCGCGCCCTCCGCAGAGTGTATGCGTCCAAGCTTCTTGAGCATGCGATCGTCCAGCACCTGCACGCCCATGCTCAGACGGTTCACCCCCGCCCCGATATAGCCCTTGAATTTGTCGAGTGTGATGGTGCCAGGATTGGCTTCCATCGTTATCTCAGCGCCAGCCTTGATATTGTAGCGTGCGCAGGCAGCGTCGAGAATACGCCCGATTTGCTCGGGCCTCAGCACACTGGGCGTGCCTCCCCCAATAAACACCGTAGAGATTTCCGCGCCTTCGCAGGTAGGCGCAGCGGGAAGGTCCCAGCTAACACCACGCTGTATATCCAGCACCATAGCGCGGACAAATGGCTCGAATTTGTCCTCCATACCGGCGAATGAGTTGAAATCGCAATAAATGCACTTGGACTCGCAAAAAGGGATGTGCAGGTAAAGGCCCACAGGGTCCTCACGCCAGTTATAAGGCCTGGGGGCTATAGGAGCGTGGGAAGGGTGATCTGAAATCGTCATAACATTGAACCTGGGATTCCCCTTGGGCGTAGTATAAAAGAAAGCAATGCCACACTTACATTATAAGCTGGTGCAACGGACAAGAGCAAAGAGTGGCGAAAGAGTAAGTGTTGAGAATAGGAGTACACAGCCCATGCACCCCTGCACCTCCTGTGTACTCCTATTCTCAACACTTACGCGAAAGATTGCAGGGTCTATTCCAAGCCAGTTTGCATGGAGGCATGCTGACTTTGAATATATCCCAGAAAAGAT
>JBBSIK010000155.1:0-6742 GCA_038232115.1 Chloroflexia bacterium | reverse complement strand
CGCCCAATCCAGCAGGAACTGCCCGCGAGCTTAGCGTAGCAGATACCAGGAGCCAGTAGTCATGAGTCTTGAGTTTCGAGTTTTGAGACGAAAGCCCTATATCACAAACTCTGTGCGTTCTTTGCATTTCGTCTCCTATTTCCTAGCGTCCAGCCCCTAGTCCCCTCCCGGCCCCCTCCGGCCCCCCGCTAGGGCGTTTTAGCGGCTGTGACAGCGTTATAGATTATTTTGGCGATCTGCCCTCGCGTTGCGGAATCGCCGGGTCTGAAGTAGGGCCGCTTTTGCGTGTCACAGGCTTCTGGGCTACCGCAGGCGTACCCACCCAGCAGGCGATGCGAGTAGGCCGTTTCGATGTACCTGTAGAAGGGGGTGGAGGCAGCTACGTCGCTGAAGGTGGGACTATCTCGGTTCAGCAGTTCCCAGCCTTTGGACAACACCACTATTTTGGCTAGTTGCCCTCTCGTTACTTCAACGCTAGGCCTGAAGTAGGGTCTGTACTGTGCGTCACATGATTCCGGGTTGCCGCATGTGTAGCCTCCAATGACGCCGTGCGAGGCAGCAGTTTCGATGTACTCAAAGAATGGGGAGCCGTGGGGTACGTCCGCGAAAGTGGGGCTTTCGGGGTTCAGCAGTTGCCAACCCTCGCTCAGAGACACCATTTTAGAGAGTTGCCCGCGACTGGTGTTGTTGCCGGGGCGGAACGTGCAGTCGCCGTAGCCGGATATAATGCCGTGGCCCGCCAGGTAGTCCGTAGCAGCATAGAAATAGTGGGTAGGGAGCGCATCGCTGAATCGCCCTACATGCGCGATCAGCGTGAAGCTTGCAGGCATGTTGGAACTACCCACAGCCCACACATCTGTGGACGACAGAGCCACTACGCCCGATAGAATGTCACCTGTGGTGCCTGCGCTTGATACAGGAACGGTATTCCATGACGACCCGTCCCAGTGTAGCAATAACGCTTGGGGTGCCTGAGGCGACCCGGCATACCCGGCGGTCCAGACTTCTCTCGATGCGGATACAGAAACGTCAAGGAGAATGCTATATTGCGCATCCATGCTGGGGGATGGCACCTGGCTCCAGCGGCTGCCATCCCAGTGCAGAACCAACGTCTGCTCACGGGTGAAGTCGCCATAGGATCCTACGGCCCATATATCGTTACTGGACAGGGCGTCTATCCCGTTGAGGCTACTGCCGCTTATATCGGGCGTAGGAACTATTGCCCACAGCGTTCCATCCCAGTGTAGAGCAAGTGCCTGCGCGCCAGACCTGCCCACGGCCCATATGTCATTGGGCGATATTGCCGTCAAGGAAGAGAGTACTGTATCTACGCCGTTTGTATCAGGCGTGGGTACGATGCGCCAGCTAGAGCCATCCCAGTGTTCGATCAGGGCACGCTCCTTTGATGGCCCCAGGTTAATAGAGTAGCCGACTGCCCACACATCATTTGCCGTAACGACCGCGACATCGTTAAGCCCGTTATCACCCTCCCCTGGAACAGCGCCGTTAGGGCTGGGCACAATGCTCCACTGAGTGCCATCCCAGTGCTCGATCAGGGTCAGATAGTCGCCGCTGCCACCGATACCCTGGGTGCCCACGGTCCATATGTTCGAGGGCGAGGCTGCTGATACTCCAGCCAGGATGCTCTCCGAAGGCCTACCGTTAGGGCTTGGCACGATGCTCCACCCGGTACCGTTCCAGTGCTCGATGAGCGATCGGGTGTACTGGCTCGTACCCGGCAGCACTATGTCGTAATTGCCCACGGCCCAGATGTCACTTGTAGAGAGTGCGGCTACATCATTGAGGTGGTTAGCAGCCACGCCTGGGTTGGCGCTGGGCACAACACTCCACGCTGAACCGTTCCACCGCTCCACCAGCGTCTGAGGGACATCGTAACCTCCAACAGCCCACACGTCTCCACCCGAAAAGGCAGTTACCGAGTTGAGCCTGTTCTGGTTTCGTGGGTAATCAACATCTACACTCGGAACAATATTCCACTGGGTGCCGTCCCAGTGTTCCGTAAGCGTCTGCTCTTTTGTACCCTCGGCACCCGAGAACAGTCCGGACGACCCCACAGCCCATATATCGTTGCGGGAGAGCGCCACAACGCTATTGAGGCGGCTGAATCCACCCGCATCATGCGCAGGACTGGAGACCAACAGCCAGTGGGTGCCATCCCAGTGCAGTATCACCGTCTGAGAGCCTGCGCCGGTTATGTCTATACCGGTTGTGCCCACCGCCCACATGTCGTTAGAGGATATCGCAGAAACCCCGTAGAGCACGCCATTAGTGGGGTTTGAGACTTCACTCCAGCGCACACCGTCCCAGTGCAAAATCAGCGCATGCGCCTGCTGCGTATCTCTGGAGCCGACAGCCCACACATCATTAGAAGAAATTGCCGTCACAGCGTGCAAAACGCGCGCCGAACCGGGGGTCTGTTGTGGACCGGGCACCGTGTTCCACTGCATGCCATCCCAATGCAAGATTAGCGGCAGCGTTCCACCGGCAGCGTTATCCGCGTAGGAACCGACAGCCCACACGTCGCGCGACGAAACAGCCGTCACCCCGTAGAGGCGATTTTGGCTGTAGTATTGGGTGCCGCCCAGGTTGGGGCTTGGAACAAGGTTCCAGGTTGTGCCATCCCAGTGCTCGGTCAGCGTCTGAACAAACCCCTGGTTGGTACTTATGTAGTCGCCTATGGCCCAAACGTCGTCTGCGCTCACGGCCGTTACTGAACGTAAGAAGTCCTGATTACCGGCAGGATTGGGACTGGGCACATGCGCCCACTGAACGCCATCCCAATGTTCCACCAGTGTATGGAACGCACGGGCGGCAACATTATAGTAAGCGCCCACCGCCCAAACGTCAGAGCCGGATATGCCTCCGGTGCCGTATAACTCATCAAACCCATATCGGTTAGGACCGGGTACAGGGGCAGCGGCTGGTATGCACCCCTGTACCGAGGAATTCAAGGCGCTCTCGTGAACAGACTTACCGAGAGTCTTCATGCCGGGGCTGGCCCCCGCGTTGCCGATCTGCTCAGCTTGGCTTGCCGACACTCGAGCGTAAGTAGACATAGTGGTGAATACTACAAGCGCGGCGAGGAGCGAAATAAGCAGACCGCGTATTGTAAGCTTCATTTTGTACTCTCCTTCTTGCTGTGTATCAAGCGGTGTATCCACATCTCAGCATGCATATATCGCGCCTGGTAGCTTCAACCTGTAGTGTTGGAGCATTGTCACGAACCATTACGATCTTTCATGAGTGCCCAGGGTCAAAATGGCGCGCTGGAGAGCAGAAAGCAACACTAGCGCCGTGTTCCTACCACGTGCAGTAGAACGAGGCACACGTCGCCAGGTTGCAGAGGCGTAGCGCCAAAACGACCCACTTGTAATATAGACCATATATGGGCCTTTATCCTGTTGGCAAGATGCCGAAATAGGCGACGGCACCACAACTTTGCACGAAAGCAATACTATTCTACACCCAGGCGCGTTTTGCACCGCTGTTTACATTTCTCTCAATACGATGGAATCGGAGCTGGTAGTTATGCGTTTGGAGTTGAGATGCAAGAACCCCAATTATGATCTTTGTGCCTTGCTTCTTCATTCCCAGCCCCTGGTTGACGCCCTACATCGCAGCCGCTTATAATTTCGCAGATGCCCCTTTCCCGCACCTGCCTTCAATCTTAGAATCGAGACTTCCTTTTGTTTAGAAAAAGCCTCCTCCTGCGACTGCGCGTCGCGCTCTTCTTCGTCCTTACTGTTGCACTATTACCCACTCTGAGCCAACAGAGCGCCCTCGATGCAGGAGCCTCACCGATCCCGCATCGCTCCTTCTTCGGCATGGACCTGTATGTGACCGGCCAGGAACGGGACAAAAACGAGAAGTTCGCCATGCTCAATGCTGCCACCGATCTGGGCGTCAAGTGGAGCCGCGAAGAGATGTCGTGGGCCAATCTCGAGCCTTATGAGAAGGGCAACTACAACTGGGGATCGTTCGACCCTTGGGTGAACGAACTGCTCAGGCGCGACATCCATGTGGTCGCTGCCATACAGACGACGCCCTCCTGGGCTTCAGGCATCTCTACCGACCAGCCCGACTGGTACTGGCATGTCCCTAAGAATCCGCAGGACTTCGTAGATTTCGTGGCGGCAGCCGCACAGCACTATGCGGGCAAGATAGACACGTGGGAAATCTGGAACGAACCGGATGTCGAGATAACCTTCAAATGTGACGGCTGCAACCGGCCCGCCGTGTACGCCCAGATGCTGGCGGGCAGCTACGCTGCTATCAAGCAGGCCAATCCGAACGCCACTGTGCTCATCGGTGGTCTTTCCATCCACGACTACCACAATGCGGGCATGGCATTCCTCGACCAAGTTGTAGCGGCGTCCGGCGGCAAGCTCAACTTTGACGTACTCTCTATACACCCCTACCTGCCGGACCGCATTCCTGAGAGCACCGATCCGAAGACGGTAGTCCAGAACTTTCCTTACCGGCTAGATATGAGCTACAAATGGCTACAGGCACACGGCGCGCCCAACAAGGAGATATGGGTAACAGAAGATGGCTATTCTACTTGCAACCCCTGCGGCAACCTGGGCGTGAGCGAAGAGGAGCAAGCCCGCAGGCTGGTCCGGCTGCACATGCTGGCGATGTCCGCGCCGAACATCACCCAGTTCGACTACTTTCAGGCTAAGGACAAGTTCAACAGCCCACCCGCCGATATGTTCGGCAACATGGCTATCATGCGCAATGACCTGAGCGAGAAGCCCGCTTACGTCGCCTACCGCGTGATGGCGATCCAGATGGAGGGCGCGACCTACACCGGGCCGGGCTTGCTGATGCGCGCAGTCGAGAACCGCTGGCAGCCCCAGTTTGACCGTTATCACCTGAAATTCACCAAACCCGGGAAGAACATGAGCGTCATATGGAAAATAGGACCGCCTGAGACGGTTACGCTGCCCCTGTCGCAGTCAAGCGTTCAGGTGATAAGCTCACGGGGCGACAAACTCGACGCGCCGATGAAGAATGGAGCCATCACGCTGCAGATAAGCGAGGACCCGGTCTATGTCGTGGAGTCCAACGCCACGCCCGTGGGCACCCTCGACGAGGCGACCGACAACAGTTCTCCCACCGGGTTCAGAGCATCACAACGGTTCAGCCCATACTGGCAGAATAACGGGGGTATATCCCTGTTCGGCTATCCAATCAGCGGCGAGCGCATGGAGAAGAGCCAGACCGACGGCAAGACCTACATCGTCCAGTGGTACGAGCGCGCCCGCTTCGAGTACCACCCGGAGAACGCCGGCACGCCCAACGAGGTGCTCCTCGGCCTGCTCGGAGTGCAATTGGTCATCGGAAGGACGTTCCCTATGACCGCACCGCCCTCAGGGGTGGAGTCTGTATGCTTTAAGGAGACCGGACACTGCATGTGGGGCCTCTTCCTGGAACGATGGCGTAAGCTCGGGCTGGCGACGGTCGGCCTGCCCCTCTCGGACCAGTTTGAGGAACGTGGCACCGACGGCAAGACCTACATTGTCCAGTACTTCGAGCGCGAACGCTTTGAGTACCACGCCGAAAACCAACCACCGTATAATGTGCTGCTCGGTCTCCTCGGTAGGCAGCAGTTCAAGCCGTAGGTCTCATGCTGATAGGCGTCCTCTCCGACACCCATAGTATCCTGCACCCGCGAGTCCCCAGCATCTTCCGCGATGCGGGCGTGGAGTGCATCTTGCATGCGGGGGACGTGGGGAGTGCAAGTATTCTCGCTGAACTTGAGGCTGTCGCGCCTGTATCGGCTGTGTGCGGCAATATTGATACATATGGGGAGACGGCGAGACTGCCCATGCAGTTTCGGTTTAGCATAGAGGGTGTATGCATCTATATGACCCACATCGGAGGCAGGCCCAAAGATTGGCTGCCAGGGCTTCCCGACCCAAAGCCGGATGTGGCGATTTGCGGGCATAGCCACATACCGCTGCTCGAAACGCTCGGCGGTGTCTTGTTTCTCAATCCGGGTGCCGCCGGTACAAGGCCACGCTTCGGTAAGCCTCTTTCTGCCGCGCTCCTTCGGGTGCATAATGGCGTGGCGGAAGCCGAACTTATATCATTATGACAATTAGCGAGGTAGAAATGGGCAAGCAAAGAGCCGTGGCATGGGACCTGGACGGCGTGATCGTGGATAGCGCACAGGCACACAATGCTTCATGGGAGGTAATGGTAAAGCAATACGGCCTCGCCTATGACCCCGACAAGGACTTTCTGGCGATCTTCGGAAAGCACAACAGCGACATCATTACCTCTATGTGGAACATAACCGACCCTGCACAGATAGACGAAATGGCCCTTGTCAAGGAATCGGCCTTCCGCAAGGAAGCTGCCAGCCTGAAGCCATTGCCTGGCGTCGTAGAGCTAGTGAGGGAGCTTGCACGGCGAGGGTGGAAACAGGGTATAGGCTCGTCCGCGCCTCTTGAGAACGTGCGACTCCTGCTTGCTGCTACGGGTCTCGTGGACTACATGCAGGTGATTTCGTCAGGCAATGACGTGGCGACCGGCAAGCCCGACCCGCAGGTGTTTTTGCTCGCCTTCCAACGTATAGGCGTCGCTCCCCAGGATGGTGTGGTGATCGAGGATGCGCCCGCCGGAATACAGGCCGGAGCGCGGGCGGGGGCGGCTACCCTGGGCGTGACCACCACACAAACAGCGGATGCTTTGTGGCAAGCGGGTGCGGATCGTG
>JBBSIK010000154.1:0-6770 GCA_038232115.1 Chloroflexia bacterium | reverse complement strand
GGATGGTGGGGCCTCGCAGGACGGCACACTGGATGTCTTTACCCAGCCCGAAGCAGGTTCCGAACCTGACCCCCAGCCCCTAGCCCCTAGCCCTCTACATGCCTTGCGTACCGATTACGAGCGGCTCGATAATCACCGCGAGTGGTGGGACGAGGTACCTATGTGGCGCGACGAAATCCGTGAGATGTTTGCCCGCTGGGAGGCTCAGGACCCCGAGCTTGTGGCGCTCTGGACGCGGACCCGCGAGTGGAGCCTGGAGATGTTCCGCCGCATATTTGGCGACCTGGGTGTGGACTTCGCCGCCTGGTTCTTCGAGAGCGAGGTTGAGGAGCCGGGCAAGCTGGTCGTGGAGGACCTTATTAAGCGCAGCATCGCCGAGGACCACCGTCCAGAGGGTGCCGTCATCGTGCGCGTGGACGACCAGTTACGCGCTCATACCGAACTGTCCAAGAAGTACGAGCGGGAGCTATATAAGACCGGCAAGGACGGCACCCGCGAGCCGAAAGAGTCCTGGCGGGTGCTGGTTGTGCTGCGCTCGGACGGCACGTCTCTATACGCCACCAAAGACCTCGAACTGGCACGCCGCAAGTTCAACGACTGGCATGTGGACCGTTCGATCTACGTGATAGACAGTCGCCAATCGCTCTACTTCCAGCAGGTATTCAAGGTGCTGGAGCTATGGGGCTTCAAGCAGGCCGAAAAATCGTTCCAGCTTGCTTATGAGTTCGTAAACACGCCGGAGGGCACGATATCCTCACGCAGGGGGGGCGCGCCGCTATACGAAGACCTGGAACGAGAGGCGCTACTCAGGGCGCGGGCCATTGTAGACGCCAAGGAGGCCGAGCAGTCGCGTGACCTGAGCGACGGGCAGCGTGATGCCATTGCGCGGGATGTGGCCTATGGCGCGCTCAAGATGGGCATGCTCGATAAGGACAATAACAAGGTAATCACCTTTGTGTGGGAGCAGGCGCTCAACCCGGAGAGCCAGTCGGCTACCTACGTTCAATACTCGCACGCCCGCGCCACCCGCGTACTCGAAAAGGCCCCACGCGACCTGCTTCCCAGAGAGGAGGTGCACTACAGCTTCGCGGAGCAGGAGCTGACCGAAACGAACCTGTTGGAGATGATAGCGCGCTTCCCTGAGGAGGTGCAGCGCGCGGCTGAGGCGTACAAGCCGGTGACGATTACGGGCTACTGCTTCGAGTTGGCCGATGCCTTCAACAACTTCTATCATAATTGTCCCATCCTCAAAGCTACCACGAAGGAGAGGATAGAGGCCCGCCTCGCCCTGACCGCCGCCGCCCGGCAAACGCTGGCAAACGCGCTGGGTCTGCTGGGGATAGAAGCGCCGGAAATCATGTAGTTCTTAATTCTTAATTTTTAATGCTTAATTCTTAATTGGGGGAGTGTGGGTGAAGGAGAATGTTGTTCAGCAGAGGGCTTTTCAGTTTGCGCTGGATGTCATTCCCTTTATTGCAAGTTGAGAGATCAACGTGAGTATGTGATCTCTAGACAACTGCTTAGGAGTGGAACGAGCATCGGTGCTAATGTAGAAGAAGCCCATGCTGGTCAGAGCCGGAGCGACTTCATAGCGAAAATGTCTATTGCCTCCAAAGAAGCCCGTGAGACAAACTACTGGCTCCGCTTACTCCAAGCCTCAGAACTCACAAGCATTGATGTGACCGCCGAATTAGAGCAAAGCTACGAACTCTGTCGCATCCTGACCGCCATCCTGAAGAACGCAGTTGGTAACGAGCACAATTAAGAATTAAACATTCATCTGGAGCAATGATGCTCAAGGTAACATCTGAATTTGGCCGCCTCCGCGAAGTGATCGTGCATCGTCCGGGCCAGGAACTTGTGCGGATGACGCCCTCCACCCGCGATTACTTCCTCTTTGACGACCTGCTATACAACGAGCACGCCCGGCAGGAGCACGACTGGCTTACCGACCTGCTACAAAACCATCTCGGCATCAAGGTCCACTTCTTTGATGCCATGATGCAGGAGACACTTGCAACAGCCTCAGACGAACAGCGCTCCGCCCTTCTTTCGCAGGTGTGCAGCATGGAGTCGGGCAGGCCGCCGGTGGAGCAGCGCGTGGGGCAACTTGAGGTGCTGGTGCGCTGGTTCCGGGGCCGAGGCTGGCCGCAGTACCCGCACGATGCGGAGGCCGATCCGCTCTCTTCGGCACCGGGCGTTTTCGCCAATTCTCTTTCGGCTCTCCTGCAACAACCACTGGACCCACCACGCGATACTGGGCCGCTTTCCCTACCGGAGGGCCAGTCTTTCGACTATCTGCATAGCCGCCTCGACGCCTGGTGTACACAGGGCGACTTCTGCGCGCTGGCGGAGGAGCTTATCGAGGGTATAGAGTCGGGCGTGGCGGGTGTATCACCTTCGGGGAAGCCAGGCCCGCACGAGAACGGTAATAGCAACAGCGATAGCACGCACCAACGGCTGCCGGATGGTGATGTCGATGCGCTGCGCAATTTCACCGAGGGCAACCTGTTCTATCTGACGCCCGTGCCTAACCTCATGTTCATGCGCGACTCGGGCACCGTCGTGGGCAACCGCTTTTTGCTGGCGCGCATGGCGGCACCGGGGCGCACCCGCGAACCTCTCTTGCTCGATTTCGTGCAACGCAACCATCCCCGTTTCAAAGATACTGACCGCTGGACGTGGGCCGACCGCCGCATCAATGATCCCTCCTGGCCTGTGGCATCTTCGCCTCATCTCCATCTGGAATGCGGCAGCGTAGTGCAGTTGCGCGATGACCTGATCGTGGCGGGCGTGAGCGAACGCACCAGCATGGACGCCGTGCAGCGCCTCTCGGATAGCTGGCGCGAGCACGCTATCGAGCGAGGGAAGCGGCTGGTGCTCTACGTATTGCGCCTCCCCGCCGGTTTCAACCACCTCGATTCGGTGCTTGGCGTAATCAGCGAGCGCGAGTGCGTCGTCTATTCGCCCGTGTTCGAGCCATATGGCCCGGCCTCGGTAGACGTGGTGCGGGTCGAGCTTGGGCCTGAGCCGGTGCGCCCAACACGTTCGGACGACTTCTTCGAGAGCCTGCGCGACGATGGCATGGACCTCACTCCCATCCCGTGTGGCGGCGATGATCCGATGGACCAGCAGCGCGAGCAGTGGTTCTCGGCCTCCAACCTCCTCGCCGTGGCTCCCGGCAAGGTGATAATCTACCGCTCCGCCGAGAAAACCCTGGTCGAGTTGGAGAAGCGTGGCTACAGAATAGTAGATATAAATGACGTGCAAACGGGTGCTGTGACGTTGAGCTTGGACGATCTGGGCAAGTGGGCGCTCAAGATAAAAGGGTCGGAACTGTCGAGGGGGCATGGCGGGCCGCATTCGCTGGTGCTGCCGTTGGTGCGGGATTAGGCTCGTGCCATGTAGTATGAACCACTTCGCACGCGGAATGAGAGTTAGCCCTATGAACATGCGCCAACTGATACTATGTATGATCGTGCGGGGCGGTTCTGCCGGTGCGGTAATCGGTGGGATCTATGGCCTCTTCTATGCGCCAGTGCTCCTGATGCTCTATAATCTGGGCCTTAGTCGGTGGATACTGAGTTACGGTGGATGTGCTGCCGTGCCCTTGACTACCTTGATGGGTGTGGTGCTCGGAGGCGTTCTTGGTGTAATCTTGGCCTTTCTAAATGGAATAGCGGTGAAAGTAGTTGCAACTGCACTACCTTCACTCATAATCGGGACTTACCGACTACGGACACTTGGCGTCGTCACCGTTTCTGTTGCTGCGCTGGGCACTTTCTTGGCCTGTAGCCTTGTCGGCTTGCCATCTCTCTTCATCAAAGATTGGAACAGCGAGGCGTGGAATCTTACTGGATGGAGCTTTGGCGCTATAATACCCGCGTCGTTAGCTGGGGCTTGGTCCTGGTGGATGAGCAAACATTCAGTAATGGATATAGATAGCTCATTGCACTGTTAAGGTGGGCATTCTGAGCTAGCGTAAAGAGAAACTCCTCATGCTAAACGTCACATCTGAAATTGGACAGCTACGCCGCGTCGTCGTGCACACCCCCGGCCAGGAAGTGCGCCTGATGACCCCTGCGCTGCGCCACGATCTGCTTTTCGACGACATCTTATACTACGAGCTTGCCCGTCACGAGCACGAGGCGTTCCGGCGGCTCATCTCAGTGATAGTGCCACCGGAGGACGTGCTCGACTCGGCTGACCTCTTGTGCGATATATTGCAGGACGAGCAGACTCGCTATGCGATCGTGGGAGGCGTGTGCCTGCTGGAGCTCGGCCCCCACGTGGACCCCGATAGATTGTGCCGCGACCTGCTCGATGCCGAACCTGCGCAATTGGCCGCATGGCTCATCGAAGGCAAGCCCGACCCTGGCCGCGATACCGAGCTTACCTCCTTCCTGTCGGAGATGCCTTACCAGCTAATGCCCATCCCCAACCTGATGTTTATGCGCGACCCATGCGCCGTGGTGAACAACGGTCTCGTGGTGGGGCACATGGCAAAGCAGGCCCGCCAACGTGAGGCCCTGCTAATGCGCTATATCTACCAGTTGCACCCTAAAGCGGGTGGGAATGGTTCAAGACCGCCCGTCTGGTTCGATAAGCTAACGCCGGTGGCTCTCGCGAGCAACAGTCCCGCCGATCAAGCAACCACAATAGAGGGCGGCGACGTGCTGGTGATACGCCCTGACCTTGTGCTGGTGGGCGTGTCGGAGCGCACTTCGCCGCATGCAATTGACGCGCTGGCGAAGGGTTTCGCAAAGCGCAATTCGCAGGTGAGAACGATCTATGCCGTCATCATGCCTCGGCAGCGTTCGACTATGCATCTCGATACGATCTTCACTATGTTGCACTATGATGACCTGCTATGCTACCCGCCTCTCATCATGCCGGGTGGCGGCGAGCAGGTGGGCATCGTGCGGATTTCGATAGGGCAGGACGGCTCGACCCGGTTGCAAACGATAAAGGAGTCGCTGGTGAAGTGCCTGGAGGGGGAGCTTGGCAGGCCACTGAACCCGGTGTTCTGTGGAGGCAACAGTCGCCTCTATCAGGAGCGAGAGCAGTGGACCGACGGCGCGAATGCCTTCTGCCTGCGTCCCGGCCTCATCCTGGGCTACGAGCGCAACGAGCAGACCTACAACGCGCTGCGAGCGGCAGGGTATCGCGTCATCCCCGAAGACGAGATAGTCAAGTGGCAAGTCGAGGCCGGTAGCAACCGAGGCTGGATCACCAACCAGCCCCTGGTAGACGAGATACGGCAGCACCCCGAACGCAAGTACGCCATCAAGATTAGCGGTCTGGAACTGTCCCGCGCCCGTGGCGGCCCTCGGTGCATGACTATGCCGCTCATACGGGATGATGTTGCCTGGTAATGATGAGTGATGGGTGATAGTAAGAGACGGAAACGCAAAGACGCAAAGGACGCGAAGGACGCGCAAAGATTATGGTAGGGTTCTTAACTGACAACTAACAACCGACAACTCAGTCCTCAATCAGGTAGCTTATATGCCGATAGATATATTCACTCAGGCTCCTGCCCCTGCCAATGTTCGTATACATTACGGTCGGGACCCGAACCAGTTTGGCGATTTGCGCCTGCCAAAGAATCAGGGCATCGTAGATGGGACCAACCTCCAAAATCCGAAATCGCCCATCATCGTGTTCATACACGGGGGTTTTTGGCGGGCGGGGTACGACCTTATGCATGTGGGACACGCAGCAAGTGCGCTTACCGAGGCGGGCCTGGCGACGTGGAGCATCGAGTATAGACGGCTTGGCAATCCGGGTGGGGGGTGGCCGGGCACTTTCCTTGATGTGGGAGCGGCGGTGGACCACCTGCGCGAGATAGCGCCGCAGTACAAGCTCGACCTGGAGCGGGTGGTGGTCATGGGCCATTCGGCGGGCGGGCACCTGGCGGCATGGGTGGCGGCGCGACACCTCATCCCCATGGGCGACCCACTGTACAGCGACTTGCCCCTGCCTGTGAAGGCTACCGTGCCCCTCGCCGGTGTTGTGGACCTGCGATTGGGCTGGGAGCTAGACCTGAGTAACGGCGTGGTAGCGCAGTTCATCGGAGGCACGCCGGAAGGTCTGCCGCACCGCTACGCCACCTCATCACCCATAGAGATGCTACCCACCGGCGTACACCATGTGCTCATACACGGCACAGACGACGCCAATGTGCCCTACGAGATTAGCGAGCACTACGTGAAGGTTGCCACTCAACGTGGGGATAACTCCCACTTGCTCACCCTTCCAGGCACAGGACACTTCGAGGTAATTGACCCCACTTCCGCCGAGTGGCAGCAGGTGGTTGGGACCGTGCTGGACGTGATTTAAGCGCAAAGCGAAACACGGAGGGGCTAATGTCCGAGGAAAGTTGGGAAGTGCTGAGTAGCGAAACGGCACTGCACACGCCACCATTCTTGACTGTAACTATGCAGCAGGTGCGCTTGCCCACGGGCGGGACGATAGACGGGTGGTCTATAGTAGATGCGCGGGACTATACGAACGCCTTTGTGATCAACGAAGCGGGGGAAGCTCTTGTGCTTGAGGGCTACAAACACGGCATCGGCAGGTCTAGCTGGCAGATGGTGGGCGGCTACATGGAGCCAGGCGAGGACCCTCTCTCCTGTATACGCCGCGAGCTACTTGAGGAAACGGGCTACTCTAGCGATAATTGGCAGATGCTAGGTAGCTTCGTGGTGGATGCGAACCGGCGAGTAGGTATGGGCAACTTCTTCCTCGTGCGTGACGCAAAGCTCGTG
>JBBSIK010000153.1:0-6774 GCA_038232115.1 Chloroflexia bacterium | reverse complement strand
TGGGCTGTAAGGCGGCAGGTAGAACAATTCGATGCCCGCTGCTTTCAAAGCACCCGATTGCTCCCTGATCTCCTTACCATGATGAGGCGAGTCGTTGTCCAACACTATCACACATCGCCTGTCTCCTTCAAAGCCCGCAGACGGAAGTGTCAGAACTCAGAACACGAGGCCCTAAACGGGCAGTTTTCAGTGATCTCGCAAGCGTGAATCTGCTCGCATTGGGGCCGATTCCCATGGTCGAGCTCTGAATTCTGACACTTCCGTGTGCATACTCTCAGGAGCACGATGGCGCAGGTGATGGGGAAGAAAGGTGCGCCTGTATCTCTCATCCAGCAGCGGTTGGCGCACAGCAGCCTGGCAACCACTGGTATATACCTGGCCTCCCTCCGGCAGGACGACAACCCTTACGCTGATGAGATAGCTGGGGCCTTCGGCGTCGAATGATCAGACGGCAACTATGCGGGACTCGGAGATTGGCGATACGGCCCGCGTTTATCCGGCGCTAACTGAAACGTTTTGCCTCTTGCGGGTATGTGAGGTCAAAGATGCAAGACACGCAATTGCGCGCTTGAGCATGCCCTTTTACGTAACTGTGCCGATAGACGGACGCAACCTGGTGATGTTTGCTCCCCAGCGCCCCGAGGGCATCTTGAGGCGCTGGTAAATCGACGTAGTCGGGCCATTTTGCGCGTGCCAATCTGTGGGTCAGGGCGTGCTTAGCATCGAGCGTATCGCTTCCTCGAACCTGTCCACAGACCACCCTTTGTAGCCGGGTATTCCCGAATAGTCTATATTGCCGTCGCGGATGCCGAATGCGCCCGTAGTCACATCGGCTAATTCGTAGCTGGACCAGCCGTCTTCTGCCTTCTTGCCGCTCTGGTTGAGGAACAGCACGTAATCCGTAACGCTGGGATCCCAGAAGGTTTGCGGCACGGCCACTTCGCCGGGGATGCTGTTCGGTATTTCGGGTATCCAGACCGCCAGGCGGTCCGATGTTACATCACCCGGTCGCTTTAGCCACTCTTTGGCCTCCACATGGATAACAAGCCCGTCCCTGGCGCTACTGGAGCTTGCTACATGCACTCGGAGTATCACCTTAGCCCTCTGCGTAAGGGCGCTCAGGTCCGTTAGCGGTGTGGCGGTGGCTTCGATGCTTGGGGTAGCCGAAGGTGTTTGAGCAAGCTGTAGCGGCGGGGTGAGTGCTGCGTTGGCGCTAGCGACGGCATTAGGCGGCGGTGCAACCGGCATGACCACTGTGGGCACATCTGTAGGTATAGGGCGGGTCTTGGTAGGTGTCGGCAAAGCCGCCAGGGTTTCGGAAGCCTGAGAGAGTCTTAGTTGTAAGATATCGGCATGGCTGCTGGTTTGCCCTTCGCTATAGTCAAAGCCAAACGCTATAGCGTAAAGCCGGTTGTCCGGTCCGATAGCTAGCTGCTTCATCAATACGGCTTGTGCCCCAAGCGCGGGAACTCGGGCGTGCTCAAGGAGCTTACCTTGCTCATCGTAGCGCAGCAAATAGTTATATGCGCCATCCGGCACATCAGGTACGCCATGCGCGAGGATCTCGACAGCCACATAGAAGCTCCCATCCTCCAGCACGCGCATAACATGCCATTGCCTTACCTCTCCCGGCAAGTGTATCTTGATGGGCTTGTCGCCTGCCTTGATCTCGTCCGGCGTCTGACCCTCGGTATACAGCTTCCCAACAGCAGGATAGCCGACAAGCCTCAGTGAGTCTGGGCTGCTGTTCATGGCCCAGTCTTGCGCCTTTAAGTAGGTGCCGAACTTTCCGTTTGGGTATCCGCCAGGCGAGCTTTCCTCAAGCAGCATCTGCCCATCACCCCCCGCCCTCAGCACGTACCACCCCATGTGGTATTGCTGCCCAGGCAAGCGCATGATAGGGTAGTATTCCGCAAGGAACTTACCGTCAGGCGCGAGTTCGCGCACCACATCCCCAAAGAGGGTCCATATAGTGGAGCCTTGCGCCTCAAGATCCGCGAGCGCCCCAGACCGAGAGGCCGCGGTGATCGTCGAGAGCAGCCTGCCATCAGGGTTGTAGTGGAGGAGCCTGCTTGGGGCAGGTTGCCCGTTCGATGTGGAGTAGGAGCCTGCCTCACCTACCCAAAAGCTGCCGTCGTCTGCCACCCCAAAGCCGCCCATCCCGCGCTGAGGGTCACCTTTGCCGAGAGGTATGGAGAACAGAAGCGCGCATTCATCATACCGGCAAGCTTCGGGAGTTTGAGTGTTAGGAGGCTGCGGTCCACCGGCACGCCGCGAGAGGCCCGATATCGCCAATAAGCCGATTGCGCCCACGAGTGCGAATAGCCCAACTGCGACCATTGCTCCTACAGAGCGGGAGAGCCTTCGCGCGCCACTCACCCTGGCCCCGGTCTGCGGAGACTCCGCTCGTAGGGAGATGGAGGGTCGGCTTCCGAGCGGAGACAGATCCTGGCGGGACACCCCGCTCTCTGCCCCGGTTTGCGCGTTCAACATGCGCGCCGACAGCCTCATCTGGACCAGCGGCCAGATGTCGGTATCATCCGGCACGGCTTGCGCTACGTGGTCTGCCAGCAGAGCGGCAATAACCTGCTTGTCGTTTCCGTCGCTTCCGTCGCTCCCACTGGAGATGTCAGATTCGTTGGAGGTGTCATTCAAGCCCATCTTGTTGCTCCTCGTGGGTGTGGGATAGGGTGGCTGCCGGCTGGGGCTTCCCGCATTCGTGAGCCTGGCTGTCTTGCGCGCCCTGGTCGTCTTGATTGTCCTGATTGTTCTGGTAGCCCGCGCTGGACGGTTGGGGGGCGAGGCTCGCCAGGGTGCGGCGCAGTCGCTTCCTGGCTGCGTAGAGACGCCACTTTACTGTGCCTACCGGACAGCCAAGTGTGCGCGCTATTTCGGCCTCTTCCATATCAAGATAGTAGCGCAGCACCAGGGCAGCGCGCTGGTGCGATGGGAGAGCATAGATCGCTGAACTTACAAGCAGGCGCATTTCACGCGCTATTGCCTCTTCTTCAGGATTGCTACCGACGTTTCTGCTGGTGGCATCGGTGTGAAGAGCCGTATTTAGCTGATCAAGCTCCCATACATCTTCGGCGCTCGCGGCGTTATCGGAGCCGTGCCACGAAACACTTCTGCTCGTCCGGCGGGCAGCTTTGAGCGCGCCGTTGACGACGATGCGGTAAAACCACGGCGCAAAAGGACGCTGTTCGTCGAACTGCCCAATGTGGTCATACACAGAAAGGAAGGCGTCCGCCACCACATCTTCGGCAGTCTGGCGGTCGCCGGCTATCGCATAGGCAGCGCGCACCGCCGGCAACTGGTAAAGACGCACCAGCAATTCTAAGCCCGCTATTTCCCCTCGTTTGAGCGCGGAGATAGCCAGACGTTCTTGCTGTTGCCGGTCGTCATCGTGCCCGCGGTGCCGGTCATGCACGCTCAACTCTCCTCCGTCGGTGCTGGAGCCTTGCGGCCATCGGTTATGGCTACTCTCCTATATTATCCACTGAACGGGTCAAAGGTTTGACTTATCTGGCCCAAACAGCCACGCATTTTCTCTCAATTCTGTCCAGATTTGCCTTGTGGCGCGTTACTATATAACTAGATGCTCCGAAGCGGGGGTATCAACCAGGCATAACACAGCCTCGGGCTGAGAGGAGCGGAATGCCCTATTGTTACAGGGCACATCAGGATGGTGGGCAGGGGAATGGGTAGAACCCGCGACGAGGCTGGGGCATCTACGCCGCCGGGCGACCCACTCTGCATGGCCGACGCTGAAACTGACGAGGCGGCCCTGATACTGGCCGCCCAACGGGACCCCGCAGTGTTCGACCTGCTATATACTCGCTACTGCACGCGCATCTATCGCTATTTGCGAGCGCGTACCAATAGCGAAGAAGAGGCGGTTGACCTCAGCCAACAGGTCTTCTTGCAGGCCCTCACTGCCCTTCCTCGCTACCGTCAGCAGGGATTGCCTTTCGCGGCATGGCTGTTTCGCATTGCTCGCAACGCCGTAACCGATGCTCACCGGCGTAACAAGGCGGAACTTCAATGGGACCAGCTTCCCTATGCGTTACACCCCACCAGCAGTGATAACCCGGAAAAGATGGCGCTCCACAAAGAAACGATAGCGAGATTGCGCGCTCTCTTATCGCGGCTCGACCCCGAAAAGCGAGAGCTTATAGCTCTGCGGTTCGTCGCGGAGCTTACCGCAAAGGAGATCGCGGCCCTGGTAGGCAAAAGTGAGGCCGCGGTCCACAAACAGATTACACGCACGTTGCATGCTCTCAAGGAGCAATACGATGAAGGATAAGCAAGACGGGCAAGGCGGGCAAGACGGGCAAAATGGGTACGACACCCAGCAATTACGCGAACGATACGCAGACATTCTAGTTGATGGCGAAGGCGCGACCGCCGATCCGCACTTGTTGCGCCTGGTTTCGGACCTGATCGCCGTATCCAGGGCTACAGAGCCGCCGGCGTACCTGGCTCCGTTCCTAAGACAGACCTTGCAGGAACATACCGACCGTAGCCGCACGCGAGAAAGGACGAGGGATCAGGAGCGAGAGATAGCTAGCTCTGCGCCACACGCGCCGTCGCATGGGACGGGAGAATCCTCCGGCAGGAAACGCTCCCCCTATCTACCTGCACTGCGCTCCCTGGCTACAGCCGTCGGGCGACACAATCCCGTCCCGATCTCCTCGGGTAGTGAGAAACCACAGAGGGGCCATGCGCGGCGTATCGGCTCGTTGGGCGCTGCTATGCTCACGTTTAGCCTGCTGGTGGCGCTCCTCGCGGGGATGGCTCTGGCACTCAAATCACGACAGAGTGCGGTGCCCGGCAACCAACTTCCCAAACCGTCTACGCCGGTGCAAGTGCAGGTAAGCGATACCCTCAAGCTGCTGCCACGGCTTAGTCCTCTACACACTATGCCGAGTAGTGCCATGCGTAGCGTGGATTACGCCGGGCCGGGCCAGATCGCACAACTGGCCTGGTCGCCTGACGGGAGAAGGTTCGCGGCTGCCCGCCTTGACACGGTGGAGGTATGGGATGGGCTTACGGGTGGTCTCGTTTACAGCGCCACTCTGCCGCACTTGCAGGCTGAGGCGTTGCGGTTTATCGAGAGCATGGGCTGGTCCCCCGACGGCACCCTGCTTGCCGTGGGCACCTACGGGAACACAGCCCTGCTCATAGACGCGGCTTCGGGGCGGACCACTCATACCCTTGAGGGGCCAATGGTGGACCCCCAGAAGGGCGCGCTGGGATATCCCAGGTGGGACGCCGTATCGGACAGTGTCGTCGGCAGCCTGGCATGGTCGCCTGACGGGCGCGCGCTTGCTATCGCCTCAAGTGAGCCTTTCTCTCAGGACCCGATCTCCTGGGACGGCGTGGTCCGGCTCTGGGACCCCGCGACCGGCAAGCAGATAACAAGTATCAAGATCGAGGCAAGCGTGCAGCACCCATCAGCCGCGTGGGCTAGGAAAGTCGCATGGTCGCGTGATGGGGCCACGCTCGCTGTGCTCTCGACAGATGGGAGCCTGCGGTTATGGGACGCCCGCGCGGGCGGTCAGGGCGGCCAGGGCGGCCAGGGTGGCCAGGGCGGCCAGTTCCGAACATTGGGCAAGAACGCCACGACTGATTTTGCCTGGTCGCCAGACGGGCACACCCTTGCGCTGGCTGAGGATCGGACTGTGCAGTTATGGGATGCGAGTTCAGGGAGCAAGCTGAGCGCCTTACCCGCACAGCAACTACCCGCCCCGCCTCCCGCCCCAGTAGCTACCGCCGATTCTCGTCTCCTCGGCCCACCCACGCCGACGACAGACGCGCTATCCGCAGCGTACTACAGCGTGCAGGGGCTGGCGTGGTCGCCCGATGGGCAGCTGCTTGCCACGTATGACGGCAGGGTAGTCAGGCTGTGGGATGTGGCGAGGGGTGAGCTAACCTGGGCCTTCGCCGACGTTACCGGTAAACTGGCGTGGACCCCGGACGGACGAATCATAACAACTTGGGCGGGGCCAAGTAAATGCTGGAGTGTTCAAACGAAGTCTCTCGCCCGCACGCTGCTGACACCGGCTGTGTATGGCATATCCTGGTCGCCAAATGGAGAGCTGCTGGCCGTTGCCGCCGTAAATACGGTGGTAATCTTCGGCCCTGCGCCCGACGGTCCCGAAGGCGGTATGCTTCCCACTGGTACTGCCAGTTCCCAAGTATCGAGCACCGCTACATCTCAGGCGGGGCCGGCCTCTGACGTGTACAGAGTGGTGCGCGAGCGGGATTTTGGGACCTGGCGCTATGCCGCTACGGAGAGCGATAACGACCCCTTGCACGCGACGGTGAACTATAAACACGCCTCAGTAGCCGACCTCCAGGCGTATGTGGACGCCAATAAACAGCTAGTCGAACAGCTGGCGCGGGAGGGTGGCGACGTGCGCGCAAGCATAACGTTGCGCCAGCCCTTACCCGCCAAAGAGCTAATCAAGCGATATTGCCGAGACGTGTGGGCTATGCAGCGTAGCGCCGGCGGAACAGAAGGTATTGGCCCTTCATCGCGGGGGCCGCTTCCCCAGCCGGCGGTTGACGAGTTCCTCGATCCGACTGACCAGCCCGGCTTCGCGGGAGGCGCAGGCATATTCGGCATTGACTGCACCGTACCTGCTGCGCGGCTGCAGGAGCTAGAGAATGAGCCGCAGGTCTTTTTAGTAGATGTGACCCCTACATGGGTGAGGCGTGACCTTACCGAGGCAGGGATAACAGGAGCTCTGCAAGTTCCAGTCAGTGTAG
>JBBSIK010000152.1:0-6793 GCA_038232115.1 Chloroflexia bacterium | reverse complement strand
CCTCGGTAGCACCCTGATGTCTTTTCCTGACATCTCTGACATTTCTTATGACTGAAGGAACTATTATTACTCCAGGTCCCGCGCCCAACGTGCCTGCCCTATCGTCTATCTCCGCGCCCGTCATGGTGTCTGCCTTGCAACCCTCTGTGTCGGAACCAACCGAGGACCCATACACGCTCACCTTCATCATCCCCGCATATAACGAAGGCGATGCAGTGGACCGTGTAATTCACAAGATACGCGAGTTGCGTCCCAATGCCGAGATACTCGTTGTGGACGACGGATCCACGGATAATACAGCGGAAGTAGCGAGGGCTGCCGGGGCAAAGGTCGTGCGCCACCCTTACAATAAGGGCAACGGCGCGGCGGTCAAGACGGGACTGCGTAACGCGACGGGTGACGTGGTGTTGCTGCTGGATGCTGATGGGCAGCACCCGCCTGAGGATATAGAGAGGGTGCTTGCGCCCATAGGCGAGTACGACCTCGTGGTGGGAGCGCGCACCCGCAACTCAGAGAGCGCGTGGGTGCGCGATTTCGGCAACGCCATCTTCAATAATCTGGCTACCTATCTGTCGGGCAAGCAAATACCGGACCTGACCTCCGGCTTCCGCGCCATGAAACGGGACCACATCATGGAGTTCATTCACCTGCTGCCCAACCTCTACTCTTATCCCACTACGAGCACGCTTGCCTTTATCAAGGCAGGCTATAACGTGCAATTCGTGTCGATACGCGCCCGCAAAGGCACAGGCCGGAGCAACACCAGGATCGTCCGCGACGGCATCCGAGCTATCGTGATTATCCTGCGTATGATTACGCTCTTCTCGCCGATGAAGATATTCCTGCCAGTGAGCGTGATTTTGTCCTTGCTGGGTGTGCTATACGGGCTGCTGAATATATTCCTGTGGCATGCCAACCGCATACCGAATGGCTCGGTCCTGCTGATAATGAGTAGCCTGTTCATATTCCTCTTTGGCCTGATCTCCGAGCAGGTAGCTGCGATGCGCTTTGAGAGCAGCCAACGAGCGGGCGCGGTCCACGACTGGCCTCCTGACAAGCAACCTGATAAGGACGAGCATGTCAGCTAAGAGGGGTCCCGCGAGTATGCTCCCCGGCAGTATGTCCCCTAGCGTTGAGGCCATCACGCCAGTCTCTATTTCCGAGCCTGCGGCACCAAAAGCGAATCGCACCCGCGCATGGGCACTGCGTATCGCGGGAACGCTCACCTTTGCTGCCCTGCTCGTCTGGCTCGATCTGAGGGGGGATTTGCCGCTCGGCAAGGTCTGGAATGCTTTGCGGTCGGCCAATCCCTGGCTGCTTGGGTTGTCTATTGCCCTGTACGTGCCCTTCCTGGCAGTGAAGGCGGCGCGGTGGCGGCTGGTGTGCGCCGATATGCGAGTGCCCCTCTCCTGGGGTGATACCTGGCGCATATATGGTATTGGCCTCGCGGCGGGCACCTTCACACCGGGGCAGGCGGGTGATGCGCTCAAGGCCTGGTATATACAGCGCAAAGGCTACACGCTAGCCCGAGGTCTAGCTAGCTCTGTGCTGGACCGGCTGTTCGATGTAGCGGCGCTGGCGGTGATCGGGCTGATCGGCGTGGTCATCTACGGGGGCAAGTTCTCCAACCAGACGCCGGTGCTGGTGGGTTGGGTGGTGATTTGCCTGGTGGTTGTGGCCTTCGTCGCGTGGAACCGCACCCGCGCCTGGGCCGTTAAGCTGGTGACCCGCAGACTGTCAAAGTTCGGCGGTGGCGGCGCATCGCAGGGCACTGATTGGTCACTACAGCCCTCGACGCTGCTCAACGCTGGCTTGCTTACCGTAGCCAGTTTCGCTTTCTCGATCTTTCGTGTGTGGCTGCTGGCGGCTGCTGTGGGCGTGGCGCTGGGGCCGTTAGAGATGTCCGGCTTCGTCGGCCTGACTACAGCCGCCGCGCTCGTGCCGGTCACTGTAGGTGGCGTGGGCACGCGAGATGTGATTGCGGCGTTAGCCTTTACCCAGCTTGGCTTACGACCCGAACTGGGGGTAGCCACCTCGCTGCTGATATTGATCCTCAATCTGTCGCAGGCGATCATCGGTTGGGTTATCTGGTTGCGATACAAGTCTGAAACGTAATGCGCAATGCGTAACGCGCAAAGCGTAATAGGTACTGTGGCTTGTCCAATGGCATCCTCATGGTCCGGGACCGATGTTCAGCATGTTCTATTACAAGTTATGCTTTATGTGTTACGTATATAAAACAGGGGTATAAGGCAGATTGGGTATAGGGTCTCTCGTAGGTGAATACATCGGGCCGGTTGTGTTGGTGGCTCTGGCTATAGGGGGGCTACTGGCTCTGTTTGCTTTGCTAGCGAGGCGTGGAGTGGCTCCAAGCGTGTGGGGCTTAGCTAAAAGGCGCTGGCCGTTGACAGTCCTGCTCAGTGTGCTGTTGTTGTTCGCCACAGGGATCAGTGTATCTTCTGCTCGTCAGGCAGAGAGGATGCGTATCAGAGACTACACGATGCAAAACCTCATCTCACCCAGCAATCTTATAGCCAATCCGCTCTTTGCAGTTAGCGACGCTTCCGGTGGCCTTCCCTCGTGGGTAGTGAGCGGCACCGTGACGCATGTGGACAATAACGAGGTTATCCTCGCTCCAGGTGCACGGATTTCGAGCAGTGTGGTGCCGGTCAAGCCTGGTGCCAGGTACTGGTACAGTGTTATTCTTTCCGAACAGGAGTCGTCTGTTGGTAACAGCCAGACGCAGATACGTGTGCTCTGGCTGGATCTCTCTCTCCACAAAGATGTCTCCTGGAACGATTCGCTTGTGTCAGCAGCTGTTTCCAACTTGGAACCAATGGCCGATACGTTCAGCACTAATGAATACGTAGCCCCACCAAATGCGGCAAACTTGCGCCTTGAGATCAGCAACCTGGGAAGCAAGCCTCTGGATATATGGGCACCCTACCTTGCTTGCTCGGGCGTCAATGTCGAGCAGCACCCTAACGGCGCTCTCGGTGCGCTTGCTTTCTCCTTCGACTGGGAGAGCGCCATGGGCGGGGCGGTGCATTCTCAGGGAGCGACCGATCATGACCCGCAGGCCGCCGCCGAGCATGGGCTGAGGATGCGGCAGGGGGCCGACTGGCTCCACGATCTGTTCGTCAGAAATGGCATCAGCGCCACCTTCTATTCCACAGGCTATAACCTCCTAGATGGCAACATGGAGAGGCGCAAGTTCGATGGCGACCCAATCTACAAGTGGGCCAGGTCGAAATACGGCTGGGCCTCTGACTACTGGACCAGCCAATCCTGGTTCAGCGACGACCCATATGGCACCTACAAGACCGATCCTGCCTGGTATTTCGGCGACCAGACACGCCGGTTGCTCGCTGCTGGGCACGAGATAGCGTCTCACACGTTCGCGCACATCTACGTTCGCGGCTCAAACATCCCTGAGATGGACACCGATCTGAACGAGTGGTCGAACGCTGCGCAGTCCATGGGAGTGCCTGCGGCCACGACATTCGCTTTCCCCTGGCGAAGCAGCAACTCTCTAAACGCTGATATGTACGACCTGCTTTACAAGCATGGTATACGGGCCGTTACACGACTCTATGCCCCAGACGTGAAGGACCAGTATACCGTTGCAGGCGTAGAGAAGTACCCGAATATAGCCGTGATACCCGATTTCCTGTTGGGTGCGCCGTCCTCGACGGCCAGCGAGGAAGCAGGCGGCGCGCCCATCGGCCAGGAGGTGGGATTACATGTGATTAGCGAAACGCTGGCTCGCCGAGGCACTACCTCGTTCTGGCAGCACCCAGAGCAGCTTGGCGACGATCCTTCCCTGGCTAAGATACGGCAGGCATGGCAGACTGTAACCGAGGCTGCCGCCAAAGAGCGCAATCGCGGTAGGCTGTGGGTAGCCACAGTCGCGGATATAACTGCATACCAGACCGGCGTGATGAGTGTTACCACGCAACTTGACAACGGCTTCCTGGGGTTCGGCGGCTGGAAGCTCAATATCACCAATAACTCCGGCAAAGAGTTACACGGCGTGACCCTGACCATGCCGGGAGATGTACAGCGTGCCTCATCGGGCGGCGCCGGCATACGCACCATCCTTCACCCTGATGATGTTACCATCCGCATGAGCGAGGTGAACAAGCCTGTTTTCCCGGCTCGTCAATTGGTGCTCGACACGCTTAAGCCTGGGGTGACTACGCTTGACATAGAGTGGGCGCCGGGTGGGGAGCCGCCCAGATGAGCATGGAACCGGGCACAATCGGCAAGGAACATGCGTCTCGGATCTGGGGGAGATATTTATTGAGATCCTTCGTCTTGTGCGTGCTGTTGACCCTTGCTTCTGTCCTGCTTTCGTACCAGTTGGTGCGTAGCCAGCGCGTAGATGTGGGCAATGCTTTTGCGGTCCCATTCCTTTCCGGCTTCTTCCCTGACGAAGCTGACATAAACTACCGCTATAGATGGACCACCTCGCACTCGGAAGTGAAGTTCGAGGGGGCTGGGAGCGTCGCGCCATCCCGAGTGTCGCTAGAGGCACAGGGCTTCAGACCCGCCGATTTTGGGCAGCCCGTTACTATGACTATCTCCGTCAATGGCACGCCTCTGGAACCGAACGTTATAACACTCACTCGCTCGCTGGCGACATATACCTTCACCGCACCACCAGGGGCAAGACTTACTCCCGCGCCCTACGTACTTGAAATAGACGCGCCCACTTTCCGACCGTCCGGTGACGCCCGCGACCTCGGCGTGAAAGTGGCAAGCGTGCGGCTCGATCAGGAAAGCGGAGGCTTCAATGTGCCTCCGTTGGGGATGCTGGTCTGGCCGCCCATTTTCGTTGTGGCGCTGTTTTACCTATTGTCCCTATTCCCTGGCATCCTCGGACGATTGGTGCCCGTCGTGGCTGGTCTGGTCGCATTGGCGGCCATTCTTATCTTGAGGCCGCCTGCTACCGTTTTCCTGCCGCCTTTTGCGGCGGTGCTGGGCCTTATGGCGCTAATGCACTGGCAGTGGCGTCGTGCTGTAGAGTGGTCATCGTGGGTAGACCAGTTGGGCAAGGTGGCTACTGCGCGCCGATTCATGCTGGCTGGGTCGCTGATGTACGCGGCGCTCTGCCTGTGGGTGCTGCCGCAGGTGGACTGGATCGGGCATGCCGACTACGCGGAGAATGCGGTGATCGCTCGCAACTTCGTCAATGGGCGCGGGTTGACGATTGACTACGTAGCGCAGTTCTACGATCCGCATCTCGCTCTTACGCACCCCGCCGAGACGTGGCCTTTGCTCCAGCCGGTGTTGATCGCGCCCTTCTTTGCGTTGCTTGGATCGCAAACCTGGATAGCTAAATTGCCGAACCTGCTGATACTGCTGGGGCTGGCCTGGGCGGTGTTCTCCCTGGCGTCGCGGCTGTGGGATCCGCGCGTTGGTCTGGTAGCAGGTTTGCTTACGCTAGTCCACCCATACTTCTTCAACGCCGTGCTTTATCCCATCAACGATCTCGCTTTCACCGCGATATTCTTCGTACTTGCGTGGCTCGTGTGGCATACGGCGCTACCGCAGCAGGACGTCCTGCTGCGGGAGACTGCGTCTGGAGGGAACAGCCGCGCCTCGAAGTGGCGGGCAGCAGGGATCGGGTCGTTATCCGGGCTGTTCATCTGGAGCAAGCCGAGCGGGGGTCTGTTGCTGGTAGGATTGGCACTGTGGGCAGGTTGGACCTGGTGGAGACGCTACCGGCCCTCCGGCGGGCAGATCAGTGGGCGTACCCTCGTGGCTGTGGCGGCTGCGTTCGCCCTTGTGCTTCTGCCTCTGTTCTTGCGTAACCTGCTGGCGTTTGGCAGGCCTTTCTTCAGCACCGAAAGCTACGATGCTTGGATCCTGCGGTACTGGCCGGTACACCAGTGGGAAGACATTTACAAGGTGTATACGGGCGGCGAGATGCCTAGCTTCAGGTGGGTGGTGGGTGGCAAGTTCGGCTATGAGAACCTTTTCAGGGCGATAGGGGTGAACCTGGAGTGGGTCTGGAAGCAGGGCGTATTGGGCGAGCAGGGCAGCAGCAACTTCGTCTTTGGCCTGCTGCCCCTGGCAATCGCCTTCACGGGGCTTGCCTCGGCTACGCGGAGAGTGGCGGGCCTGTTCAGTATGGTCGCCCTGTGCATTGGACTGTACGCTGTGTTCGTGCTGGGCTACTGGCACTACGAAGGGCGCTACTTCCAGGTAGCGGTGCCCTGGCTGTATATGCTTGTAGCGTGGGGGCTGTTCTGGGTGTGGGACAGGCTCAGGGAGAGGCTGCACGGTGGTCTGGGCCGGCGATGGAGCTTGTTGCTGCTGCCTATAGGTATCGCAGCCGTGTTGTGGCCCTCCATAGACACCGTAGAGAAGCAGATCGAGGCCGATGTCCAGCCGACCGGCTTCGTGGTGGGTATGGCGTGGCTCAAGACTAATTCTACTTCTTCGGACGTGGTAATGACCCGCGATCCGTGGGAGTTGAACTGGTACGCCGAGCGCAAAGCCGTGATGATACCCAACGATGATCTTGCGACCATCAACCGCGTCGCGCAACAGTATGGTGTTACGTATCTGCAATTAGGTGGCCCTGTGGACGGCATCAACACCCGCGATTGCCCCTCCGGTCCGGCTCCCGACAGTGCCTACCCGACGGGCGTGCGACCTCAGTTTGGTCCTCTATACTGCGGCGTCGAGAAGGCGGGTTACAAGTTGGTCTACAGGCAGGGTGGGCTGACCATATATAAGCTCGTGCCAAAATAGGTGACGGTGAAACCGTCTTTGCTAGCCTTCT
>JBBSIK010000151.1:0-6810 GCA_038232115.1 Chloroflexia bacterium | reverse complement strand
TGTCAAACGAGCGCTTTCACGTTAGTGTCCCCAAGCGGTGGGTGAGTTTTAATTCCCACTAGAGAGATAAAACGGAGTGCAAGCCCGGGCAAGTTGCCCCGCCAGAGGGTTAATTCTGGCCCAGAAACGGAGCACCTGCCCCGCTCTTATGTCAATTCATCACCTGTGGGCCAGTTACCGAATTGAAAGTTCAAAGCACCGTGTACCAGGAAGTTGTTAGTGATCAGCGAAGAACCCCTTCAAAGACCTTTATGCGTTCTTTGTGTCCTATGCGTCACTGTGTTTCCGTCTCCCTGCCATCCATCATTCCCTGGCGTCAGTTCAGCCTGGTGAGTATCGACTCGCGTTGAAAGAAGCCGACGGACAGCCACACCGCGCCTGCCGCTAGCAGGGCCAGCACGACGGCTCCTATGAACACGACGAATGGGCCTAGCACCAGTACGCCGCTGATCTGCCCGATGAACAGCCCCGCGATAGGTAGGACCAGCACTGCGGATATCTGCTGCGCGCTGCGTGGATCGTTGGCGCGTGATGATATTGCCACGGTCATGCCGATGCTGATAAGAGAGATGAGTGGTGCCCATAGCAGCAGCAGAATAAGCCAGGAGGGCGAGATTATGGCGGTAAACACCTGGCTCGAAACAGAGGCAAAGGCCATGCCCACCACGAAGATAGCTCCACTGATCCAGGTGATGACAACCGATGGGATGAGCGCCGTCAGGGTCTTGGCGAGCACCAGTTCAAGAGTCGTCACGGGCGTCGCCAGAAGAGGCTCAAGCGTGCGGCTGGTTTTCTCTCCCACCACGCTGTACGAGGCGACCACACTAGAGATGATCGTGGGCAATATCAGCAACAGTATGCCCACCTGTAGGCCTATCAGCGCCTGCGTCACCTCGATTGCGTTCATACCTTTGAGGGCGGGATATACAACCGACAGGTCGGGCGAGTTCTTCATCATGCTTGCGGCGCTTTTCGCGTCCAGGTTCTTGATGATAAAGGCGAACACCACAGGGCCTATAGCGAAAATCAAGGGCAACAGAAACGAAGTGAACACCAGCGTTTTCTCCTGCCGGAGTTCTGTCCATTCCTTCCAAAGTATCAGACGTATCTTATTCATGGCAATCAATCTCTCGTATTGTGTATTGCGTATTAACTCGTACTTTCGACTTTTAACTTTTGACTCGTTCCCCGACTAATTCCAGGTATACCTCTTCCAGGGAGTGGGAGGCGGGTTGCACGTAGCGAATGTGGGCGCCCGCAGTGACGAGCGCCTGCACCAGGGCGGGATTCATGGCGTCAGGATCGTCCATACCGATGGAGAGGGTGCCATCCTGGCTGCTCACCCGCTTAACGAAAGGCAGCGCCCTCACGGTATCGGCCCACGGGTGAGCGTCGCTATCGAGGGTGACGAGCGTGCCCCGGCCAAACAGGTTGCTCCGTAGCTGGTCGGGACTGCCCGTCTTGAGCAGTCGGGTGCGAAACACGGCGATAATGTCGCAGAGGGCGTCGGCTTCGGTGAGGTTGTGGGTGGTCAGAAAGACAGTGCGACCCTCGGTTCTAAGCGTGCGGATGAACTCGTGTACTGTGCGTGCGGCTTCAGGGTCAAGCCCGGCAGTAGGCTCATCGAGAAAGACCACAGCCGGGTCGTGCAGCAGGGCGCGGGCAATAGCCAGTTTCTGGCGCATACCCTTCGAGAAGCTGCCCGCCTTGTCGTTACGCCGGTCCCACAGGTCCATCAGCTTGAGGTAACGCTCGGCCTGCTGGGCGGCGCGGCTTTGCGGCACATCATATAGCCCCGCGAAAAAGACCAGGTTCTGCATGGCGGTCAACTTGTCATACAGACCAGGGGCTTCCGTCAATATGCCCACCGAGCGGCGTATATCATTGTTCCCACTTCCAAGCGGGTAGCCGTTGACGGAGGCGGTGCCGCTGGTAGGGGCGATAAGAGCAGCCAGCATACGCACAGTTGTGGTTTTGCCCGCGCCGTTCGGACCGAGAAAGCCAAACACCTGCCCTTGCGGGATGCTGAGGGTCAGGTGGTCAACGGCTATGCGGTTGCCAAAGGTGCGCGTCAGTTCGTGCGTTTCAATCGAGTTCATCGTTTTTCTCCAGGGCCAGCCTATGACCCTTCCAGATCGGCCAGTATCTCGTCTTCAGCAGCATAATCAAACTGAGCAGAGTCTACTTTTTCGGGTGGATTGGCGCGCTCCTATTCAACTGCTCGCGCCGCAGCCTCATAGAGAGGTACAAGGTCGCTATAGCCGAGTTCCCGCCGGATGCGTGCCGTGCTCGTCACCCATTGCTGTTCCATGTTGCCGGCGAGTGGGATGCGGCCTGTGGGCACAACCGTAATCTCACCGTTCCACTTCGCGGCACGGCCTATTGCTCCTATCCACTCTGCCTCGCTCAGGGTTTGCTCATCACCCACATTATAGATACGTGCAGCAGCCTCATCACGTATCACAGCTAGCGTGATCGCATGGGCAACATTTTCGACAAAGCCTCTCGAACCCCGCCAACGCGCGCCAATTTGATCTAGCAGGATAGTAGGTCGCCCATCATCCATGCGCTTTACGTACTTGAGCAGGCGATGGCCGGGGTCCTCTGGGCCGTATACCATCGGCAAGCGCAGCATCGTGCCTGGCAAGGAGGGGTCGCCCATGATGACACTCTCGGCTAGTATTTTCTCGTAATCGTCCAGGAATCGCTCCGGGTCGTCCCCGGTCCGGGGCGGGCTTTCTCTGTATGGATACAGCCTGGTGCGTAAGGGTGCGTCTTCGTTAATTGGCACAGGCTCAGGAGGGCCAGGTTCTATACCATGAATTATGCCATAGGCACGATAAACGTCCATGCTGCTGATTGCCACCACCCGGCGTGCAACACATGTGAAAGCAGCCATTACGGTGCGTGCGTCCTCCTCACCCACGGGCACCATGAACAGCACTACCTCCAGCGCTACATCTATCGCCTCACGAGGAATGCCAGCTACCGGCAACCGTGCCAGGGCGCTATGTATGTGATGCGTCTGCGAAGGCAAGTCCACTTCATGTGCGCCCGTGTGAAGTATAGTTACTTCATGGCCTAGAGCGCACAGCTTCCTGATTACATGGGGGGCTAAGCAAGCCCGTGCCACCAATCACAAGCACTCTCATATACCATTCTCCTTCCGCCTACGGGTCAGGGCGCGGCAGTGTCAACGAACAACTGCCTTGATTCTATCATAGAGTTAATAACCAACGCTTTACAGAAAGAAGACGGACAGCCGCAGAGAGAGAAATATCCGGACAAATGCACAAAAATGCATTTAGACTTTCTCTTTTTGTCCAATAGACTACTCGCTGACCCCGTGCTATACTGCGACTCAGTAGATAGCTTATGCCTTCTGCTTGTTTTATTTTGGCTGTCTGTTAAGCCTTTTGGAGGTACAAAAATGGTTCAGGAAATGGAGGCCCGCACGAACGGGCACGTATCCGCTAAAGCCGCCAAGCCTTATTGGCTGCCCGAGTCGGCGGGTAATTCCCAGTCGAAAGTGGACGAGATCATGGCTCAAGCCGAGAAGGATAACGTCCGTTTCATTAATCTGCAATTCACCGACCTGATGGGCATCGTCAAATCGGTGGCGATCCCACTACACCAGTTCGAGGACGCCTGCCTCAACGGTAAATGGTTCGACGGCTCCTCTATCGAAGGGTTCGTGCGTATCGCTGAGTCCGACATGTTCCTGGTGCCCGACCTCTCGACCTGGGCCGTCATGCCGTGGGAGCGTGCCGAGGAAAGCACGGCCCGCGCCATCTGCTGGGTCTACAATCCCAACGGCGACCTGTTCGAGGGCGACCCTCGCCACGTACTGGGCCGCGCGCTCGACTATGCCGCAGCCCTGGGCTACAAATTCAACACTGGCCCTGAGCTTGAGTTCTTCCTCTTCCGCACGCAGAATGGCGCTATCACCAGCGAAACGCATGACGTAGGCAGCTACTTCGACCTCACCGGCGATTTGGGCGCGAACGTCCGCAAGGACATGGTAAACGCCCTCGAAGGCATGGGCATCAAGGTCGAGACATCGCACCACGAGGTGGCGCGCGGCCAGCACGAGATAGACTTCGAGTACGCCAATGCCCTCACCACCGCCGACAGCGCAGTAACGCTCAAGTACACCCTGAAGGCCATTGCCGCCGAACATGGCCTGCACTGCACCTTCATGCCCAAGCCGATATTCGGCATCAACGGCTCCGGCATGCATACCCACCAGAGCTTCTCGAACCTGGAAGGTGGCGGCAACCTGTTCGCCGATGAGAACGACCCGTATGGGCTTGCGCCTATCGCCAGGCAGTTCATCGCGGGCCAGCTAAAGCACGCTCGCGGGATGTGCGCCGTGCTCGCGCCGCTGGTCAACTCGTACAAGAGACTGGTGCCCGGCTATGAGGCCCCCGTATACATCTCGTGGGCGCGCACCAACCGCTCGGCGCTCATCCGCGTGCCGAAGAACCGCCCCGGCAAGCCCCAGGCTGCTCGCGTCGAACTGCGCTGCCCCGACCCCGCATCGAACCCCTATTTGGCGTTCGCGCTCATGCTACGCTCTGGTCTTGAGGGCATAGAGAAAGGCTACGAAGCGCCCGATCCTGTGGAAGAAAACCTGTACCACTTCGACGAGACCGAGCGCCGCCGCCGCAACATCCAGACCCTGCCCGGCTCGCTCATCGAAGCCCTGGACGAGATGGAACGCGACGAACTGGTCCGCGAAACGCTAGGCGACCACATCACTGACCGGCTGCTGGAAGCCAAGCACGATGAGTGGGATCTGTTCCGCATGCAAGTCAGCCAATGGGAACTGGACCGCTATCTGGACGTGTACTAGAGACGAGAATACGTAACTCGTAACTCGTAAACGCGCAGAAGAAGTACCACCTGATGTACGGGATGGCGTTTCTTCTGCGCGTTTACAGGAGAGCATTGTCTATGCTATACGGCCAAGAAGTTTGTATACTGGAGGTAAGGCGAAAGATTATTTCAGCACAGCCACCGTCAAGAGTTGCCGAGAGTACACCTCCAGAGTACATCTCTCATTGTATTATCATGGAGCTATAATTATGTCCACGAATACGCAAGAAACGAAGGGGAAGACTACCGTTCGCACCGGCACAGTCGCAGCCGTCTGCTATAGTCCGGAACTAATCAACGGGGTTGGCAAAGAGGTCAGGCAGTCAGCGCACATTACCCGCCTGGGGATACATGGCGACCGGCACTATGGCGAGACACGAGTCAGCCGGGGCCACACTGTGCCCAACAACCGTCCGATCACAGTAGTAGGCGATGATGGCTCGCGGGATGCCTGCGAACGACTTGGCATCCCCAACATACCGCCGGGAGGCCTCGGAGAAAACATATTATGCGAAGGTATGGGAGACCTAAGCGAAATGGGTCCAGGAGACGAGATACATGTGCTCTCCGAGAGCGGCGCGCCAAAAGTGATACTTTTCGTGCGCGAGCAAAACCCACCTTGCTCCAGCCTGATGATCTACCATAAGCAGATGCCGAAAGAGTTGATGGGCAAGCGCGGCGTCCTCTGTACCGTGCTGCAAGAAGGAGATGTGCAGACAGGTGACACTGTGGCGTGGATACGTGATGAGTAACGCGTAATGCGGCTTACGCGTTACTCATCACGCCAGCGTAGAACGCTTCACCGGCGGAACAAGAGTGCCAAAGCGGCTCATCACCCCCGCGCCGAGACCTATGCATGAGGCAAAGTAGACTAGCGTCCACAGCAGGAAGCCTATCCCACCGGACAGCACCAACGTTGGGAACAGGGTTGCGCAGAGGAGCACCCCCACACCGAGGGACGCTTCGAGCAGCACACGTTGCGGCCCTTGCACACCGTTATGCTGCCCATGCCGCACCGACTCATAAACACGCTGTCCGAGCCACACGCTTATATTTGCCAGCCCGAACAGCAACGCCAGCATCAGCACGATTCCCAGCACCGGTATCAGCGCGATACCCACTATCGTAATCGCCAACGCCATCATGATTACGCCTACCACGGGTCCTAGCAGGAAAGCCACGATCAGGCCCACCGCGACCGATGGTCCAGGCGCGGCATCGAGAGTGCTAGTTGATACCAGGAGGCGCTGCGGCACGATGAGCGCGAATCCCAGCACTACCAGCAGCAGGATGACGCTCAACCCCAGCCATGCGATCAGGCTGGCAATCCGCATCACCGAACCTGCCAACCCACGCGCGAATTCTTCCGAGGGTCCAGAGCGCGAGGCTGTAGAGCCAGGCTTGCCTATTACAGAGTTCATACCGGGAAAAGGTACGCTCACGATGCTTGCCTCACCGCGTACTGTCGAGCCGCGCTGCCTGCTTATCTGCCCACCCGCGAACACCAGCACATTCCCACCGACCTCACTACTGGGGCCAAGGATGGCATCCCCGTTCGCCGCCGATACATCGCCGTCAACTTTGCCGTTTATACGAGCATTGCCATGTACGACGACTATATTGCCGCGCACCTCACCATCAACAATAGCATCCCCATCGGTGACACTAATGTTGCCTTCGACCACTTCTCCGCGCTGAACGTGCAAGTCGGAGCCAATAGCCGTTCTGTCGGTGGCTCCCTGCGCGCCGGCGACAGAGGTGCCCACGATGGAGAGAGCGCCAGACATTAGGGCGATCATACCCACCAGGCCCGCAAGCGCCAATCTCCACATTATTCTTCTGTTTACTACTTTACTCGTATACATAGCTCTATTCCATAAAAACGCATCTCTTTACCCCAGGGCTTCGGCCAGGCCGGAGTTCCCATACTCA
>JBBSIK010000150.1:0-6824 GCA_038232115.1 Chloroflexia bacterium | reverse complement strand
GCGCGGAAGCGGCAGGCTCGGAGCTGCGACGGATGCTGCCCATTTTGCGGGAGCATCTTGCCGACGCGGGCCTGGGCAGCATCAGCGAAATCTTCGACGGCGACTCGCCACACAAGCCTCGAGGCTGCATCTCGCAAGCCTGGAGCGTAGCCGAGGTCCTGCGCCCCGTCTGGGGGCCAACTATGTTGTAG
Organism: Chloroflexia bacterium; assembly: GCA_038232115.1. Taxonomy (GTDB): domain Bacteria; phylum Chloroflexota; class Chloroflexia; order QHBQ01; family JADMIH01; genus JADMIH01. The sequence goes on along the minus strand of JBBSIK010000150.1, from coordinate 6,633 downwards.
TGATGAGGACTGGGGACTGAGGCAAAAGTGGAGAGTGGAGAGAGGGTTTTCTTTCCCCCAGTCCTCAGTCCTCAGTCCTTACTACTCGTATCTAGCTGCCAGGTGTCGCTGCTTACACGGGTGTAGGGATAGTCGCGTCGCCAGAAGGTGATCTTGGGGTAATCGTTGTTCTTCAGCACTCGCGGGACCCTATACCACCACACCCCCTTATCTGTGTTAGCATAGCCGAGCACAGGGTGCATTACCTCCTGTGTGGCATCTTTGAAGCGCCTGTCCCAGGGACGCAGCATCGGTATGAGCTTGTCCACAACGCTGTCGGGAAGCTCCGGTAGCATATCTCCGATCTGGTCCCGCTTCTCCAGGCCCTTGCTGTATTCAAAGAGAGTGGAGCCATACCCCTTCTCCACCGATAGCACGAACGCCGACCAACTCTCCAGCAGATTGTCGAACACGGCGCTCCAGCTGGAAGTCGCCCTGAACTGCTCGAACAGATATGCCTCGGCCTCGGTATCAACCGGCGCATCTGAGAACGAGGTCTCTACAACGCTATCTCGCATTGGCGACACATTTTGTGGCATGGACTGATAGCCAGCTTCCACATCAGCAGCCATATTCGGGACCGTGCCTTCGAAGCAGGCATCTTCTTGCGGAGGGGATTGCGAGGCAATATCGCTCTGCACGTCCGCCTCTTGCCCGGCAGACATCTCATCGGGCAGGTATGCCTCAAGAGGAGGCAGGGGAGCAGGAATCCTCTGTGCGTTAGAGGTCGTCTGGACTCGCTTTGGGGCGGCTCCCGGATATAACTCGTCCAATACCGGCAGCAGCTTGTCCCAGGCATACATGGCCGCTACTCTCTCGTGGGCCGCGCCTCCCAGCCTCGAACGCAACCCCGCATCACTCAGCAGAGATAGAGTGGCAGCGGCAAAATCGGCGGGGCTACGTGCCAGCAGCAAGTCGGTGCCGTGACGAGCCGATATGCCGTCGGCTCCCATCGGTGTAGAGACGATAGCACAACCCATCGCCATCGCTTGCAGCACCTTCAGGCGCACCCCGCCCCCCATACGCATCGGCACCACGTAAACAGTAGAACCTGCAACCCAGCCGCGAGTGTCGGCCACTGCGCCCGTCACAGTAATGCCTGACCTCATGCCAAGGGCAACAACCGAGGGCGGGGGGTTGCGACCAACGATGTAGAAGCTCGCATTGGGGCGGTCTGCGCGTATGAGGGGCCATACCTTGTTGGCGAACCAGAGCACAGCATCGCCGTTTGGGCGAAAGTCCATAGTGCCATCGAACACGAGCGCATCCACACCCTCATGCAAATCCACTGGCGGGTAATCGGCCTCTCTCGACCAGTAAAGAGGGTCCACGCCGTTGGGCAACACCTGTATAGCATCCGACTTATCCGGCACGAGCTTCGATAGCGCAGCTTTGTCCCTCTCGGATACAGCCAGCACGGAGTTGCTAAGACGGCAGACATGCTGCTCGAACGCGCTCAACCGCCGCCACTGTACAAGAGAATAGAAAGCCCTCGGCAGGCGATCCGGGTGGCCTATATCCGTCTTGTATGCGCGACGTTGCAAGAGGTACTCGGCATTGTGAGCGTCGTATGTGAGCCGACTTCGAATTTCCGGGTGCTGCTCCTGGATTTGCAGTGCATAAGGAGCCATCTCGATACCTTCGATATGGATGGCATCGAACTGCACATCGCTGGATAGCTCGCCTATTCGCTTCTGCATAGCGTCGGAGTGGAGCCGCCACGCCATATCGGGCACGGACGACGTGGCAAGCTGGTTGAGGCGTGTGACGTAGGAGCGGGCAGGCACCGGCAGGACGGCGATATACTTGCACACGCGCTCCAGCCTCTGCATCTGCATATCGCCGTCGCATGCGAAAGTCAGGAGGTAGACATCGTGCCGCCGTGCCATGTAGAGCAGGATGTGCAGGTTGCGGATAGCCGCGCCCTGGCGTGGTGGGTCGGGCCATTGAGGGGCCAGCACTAGAATCTTCATGTGAGTATTATAACGCAGCCAGAGAGGTGGGGTCCGAGTTGAAAGTGAGAGGTAGTTATGACTTATGAGCCATCAGTCGTCAGCGAGAACAGCCCCTCATAATCTTGGCGCGTTCTTCACGTTCTCCACGTCTTCACGCTATCGTCTCATAACTCATAACTCTCCTCCTAGCCCCTGATACCCACCGCCGCCAGCAGATGCGGCGCGAAGACCAGCAGGCCGACCACCACCGCGCCGATAGCAGTCAAGAGCACCACGCCCGCCGCTATGTCCTTCGACACTTTGGCAAGAAGGTGATAGCCGGGAGAGGCGAGGTCAACCAGCGCCTCCACCATCGTGTTAGTCATCTCAGCAGCAAGTACCACGATCACCATGACGCCGAACACAGCCCACTCGGTCAGGCTAAGGCCAAGCAGCAGCCCCGCCAGCGTGGTAAGCAGCGCGATAGACAAGTGTATGCGGAAGTTACGCTGCGTGAGAAAGACGTAGGACAGCCCGGCAAAGGCATATCCAAAGCTGGCTACTATTCTGGCTCTTGTACTCTGGATTTTGGGCTTCTGGATTGAGGGCGTAGTCGGCATAGCGCGGGTTATTCCGCAGTCCAAGATCCGAAGCCCGAAATCTGCACAAGTTCATTCTGCCGGGCGTGCATCCGCTCGCGGTCGGCATCGTCCAGGTCGTTGTAGCCGAGCAGGTGCAATAGGCCATGTACAAGAAGCGTGGCGACTTCCAACTCGACGGTGTGACCATACTCGGAGGCCTGTTCGGCTGCGCGGTCGTAGGAGATAACCACGTCACCCAGGTATGCCGGACGGCCTGCGGGCGTGACAAACTCCTCGGCACCCTCGCTTTGCATGCCGAAAGAGATCACGTCGGTCTCATAATCATGCCCCAGATATTGGCGGTTGAGGGCACGCACCTCATCATCGGTCGTAACTACAATGCCCACCTCTAAGGGCGACACCGCACCCTCTGCCCGCAGCACTCCCATAGCCAACCTGTGTAGGGCGTCGGCGTCTACGCTGCTCTGAGGCTTCATCTGCACCGTGATTAGATACGCCGAGCCGGTGTCTTCAACTTCAGTACCGAGTACCGAGTACTGAGTATCGAGTGAATCGCTATCCTCGTCACTGCTATTGAGCACTTTTTCCTCCAATAATGTCTACTTGTGGTATCCGCGCTTGGGCAACCTGTGTAGGAGGGGTAACCTGCGCGCCCATATCCAACGGCACGGTACCCGGCACTCGGTACTCGGTACTCGCATGCGCAGCTTTTGGCGCTTCGGGGTACATGATGCGAGGGTGGTATATGCCCTTGAGCATACTAACAAACGCTTCCTGAATACGGGCTATGTCGCGCACTGTGAGGTCGCATTCATCCAGTTGGCCGTCCTCTATGCGCTCGCTAATCGTCTTATGTACCACTGAGGCAATGGCATCAGCGGGCAGCGAGGAGGCGTCGTTGTAGATTGAGGGGCCTTCCGTGGCATCGCTATGCGTTGCGTTGGCGCTATCGGTAGCCAGTTTGTCAAGCGCGCCGCTCTGGGCCATCGAGCGCACAGTAGCCTCTACCCCATCAGCCAGCATCAATATAGCGTTCTCTTTGGTCTGGGGGCGGGGGCCGGGATAGCGAAAATCATCCGGATTGAGATTGGGATCGAGCTTAAGAGCCGTGTAGTAAAAATATTTGATTAGCATGGTGCCGTGGTGCTGAGGTATGCAATCGAGCACGCGCCTAGGCAGCCTGTACTTCTGCCCCAATACAACCCCATCCTTTACGTGTGACATGATTATCTGTGCGCTTGTGCGGGGATCGAGTTCGTCATGAAGATTATTCATGCCCGACTGGTTATCAATGAAGGCATGCGGGCGAGCGACTTTGCCGATATCGTGGTAGTAGGCGCACACGCGCGTGAGCAGGGCATCGGCCCCGATCATCTCGGCTGCGCATTCGGCCAGGTTACTCACCACAAGCGAGTGGTGGTATGTGCCGGGGGCCTCACGCATAAGCTGACGTAAGAGAGGCTGGTCGGGGTGCGCAAGCTCCATCAGTTGCAGCGGAGTGGTGATACCGAACAGCGTGCCCAGCAGAGAGAAAGCAGCGTAGGTGATGGAGGTAGACATTCCGCCGTTGAACACAGCCGCCAGCAAGAGCAGTCCCACCGAGTACCAATCGGGTATGCCGCCCGATAGCACCTTCGTGATAATAGCGGCAGAGAACGAGGCAAGGGCGATGAAAAAGCCCGCCCGCGCAAAGGTGCTCACCTTCTCTGGTCGCGTAAGACTGAAGATGCCCGTCAGCCCGCCGGCGAAATAGTAGACCGGCAGGTCCATCGAAAGCCCCGTGCTCAGCATGACGCCCAGCAGCACTGAGGCAATGACGGTCACGAGCACGGCCAGATCGGTAGTGAGCAGCACAGCCATGAGCATTGATAGTGCAGCGACGGGTAACATGTAGGGCAGCAAGGAGTGGCCGGGCAAGATGAGCCTGGCCGCGCCCACAGTCCCCATGAGCAGCAATCCCACCAGGAGCAACTGCTTTTGCCGTTTCCACACCTGAGGGGCGTTGCGGTAGATGTATATGTGCATCAGCAGCATCAGCAAGGCCACGATGCCCGCAGTTCCGAGCACGCTTTGAGCCGATAGCTCTTTGCTGAGCAGGCCCGCCTCCTGCATCTTCTCAACAGCTTCGGGGGTGATTAGCTCTCCCTGCCGCAGGATAGCCTCACCCTTCTGCACCGTCACCACCACGGGCTTGATGGCAGAGGCTGCTTCATCGCGGCGCTGGTTGGTCTGGGCCTCATCGCGTGTCATATTCACAGCGAGGCGTGGAGAGACAAAGGCGATAGCCGTGGCCTTCTGTTCGGGAGTGAGGGATGGCACAATAACATCGGATAGAGAGGCACGGGCAGCTTGCAAGTCGGCTGGGCTGGTCACGCGACGGCTCTTCATAATCGAGTCGAAGGCCGGGATGACACCACTGTCGCGCCAGTACCGGTAATCGCTATCGCTCATCCCAAGCAGCATGTCTATCTGGGCCTGAGTGAGATTGCTGTCCTGCATGCTGAGTAGACGCTGTCGCCTGGGGTCGGGATTGGGATCATCGTTATTGCGTACAGCGTCCAATATCGAGAGATTATTCAGCAAGATGGACCGCTGGCGCTGAACAACCGCCGCGTCCTGCACCCACATTTCGCTGGAGGGGTCGTGCATCGCATCGTCCCGCGCCCGCTCGGTGAGCACTTTCGACTCGAATCGAAGGGAAGTAGGCGAGAAAGCATCCTGCACGGCTGGTATTCCGGACTTGATGCTGTCTTGGACCGGCTGGAAAGGCACCACCATAATCGCCGTTAGCACAATCGTTAGGATTATCGCCGATAGGACAACGTGTTTCGGGGTGCCCTTATAAGGCTCGGCCTCACCGACCAGAGGGCTCACGGGCCGCGACCTGAAAGGCAGTCTCACGCGAAGAGACGCGGGTTGCCCTGTTCGATTGCCGGCGTTTGTGGAGGCGTGCTCTGCATTGGTGGTCGCGGACGCGGCAGTAGAAGGCCCATCAGCGGGCGTACCAGGCGTGAGAGGAGGTTTTACAGGGGTGCTGTCCATAGGCGTGGCTGCTTCTTACTGAAAAGAAAGCTGCCTGCCGGCAACTATCCGCAGGCAGCTACTACGCTACTGGGGTGTGCCCTCCGCGAGCACTTTGGTAACAGCCTTATTGACCATGCGCCCATCGGCACGCCCCTTGAGGCGCGACATGGCAACGGGCATCACCTTGTTCACCTCTTTGGGACCGGTGGCACCCAACTCTACAATAATAGCACGAACTTCGATCTCTATCGCTTCTTCGGACATCTGCGCGGGTAGGTATACCTCGATAAGGGCCGCCTCCGCACGCTCCTTGTCGGCCAGGTCCATTCTGTTGGCGCGTTCGTACTCTTCCGCCGACTCACGACGCTGCTTAATTTCCTTGCGCAGCACGTCTTGCAAGCCGGAATCGTCAAGCTCGCCCATACGAGCGATCTCAGCGTTCTTTATCGCAGCCCGGACCATGCGTATCGTGGACTTCTTAAGTTCGTCGCGGTTACGCATCGCGTCTTGTAGGTCTGTCATCAACTGATCTTTTAGGCTCATGGGTTGTATCGCGTATCTCGTGAAGTAAGTTGGTTGCTGCCTTACGCACTACATAATATGGCAAGGGTCCAGGGGCGTCCTAAATTAGCACACACCTGGACCCTCTCTATTCAACGCATCAATAGAAGTTAGCGGGAAGACTTAAGCAGAGCCTTGCGGCGGCGGGCGGCTTCTTTACGCTTACGCAGCACGCTGGGCTTCTCGAAGTACTCGCGGCGCCGAGCCTCGGCAAGAATGCCATCCTGCTGCACTTTCTTGTTAAATCGGCGCAATGCGCTCTCAAAGCTTTCGTTATCGCCGACTACAACATCAGTCACTATGTATCACCCCTTTCGCCACAAGATGCCTGTATTACAAGCATGATTATATGTCACACGTGCAAAGGTGTCAAGCAGGTGGCGAAGGGGTAAGCGTCCAAGTTTGGGGCACAAGAGTCATAGCAACAAACATGAATAAAACCGCGGGTAGGTGTGCGCAAAACGGTGGCGGAT
>JBBSIK010000149.1:0-6836 GCA_038232115.1 Chloroflexia bacterium | reverse complement strand
GAGCTTATAATGCTCGAAAGCCACGATGAGCTTGCGAGCATAATCCATGGCGTCACCCTCCAAGCCGGCGTGCAAGGCCAGCGCGCCACAGCAGCCCTGCGTGGGAGGCGCGAACACCTCGCAACCCTCCGACGACAGCACCCGCACAGTAGCCGCGTTCGCCTGAGGGAAGAAAACGCGTTGCACACACCCCGTCAGCAGGCCGACCCTGACCCGCGTTTGGCCTTTCGCGGGAATGTGCTCAGGCGTGCGCATCCTGAGCCGCTTAAAGGTCATGCCCGGCATCAGGCTGTGCAGGCTTTGGAGGCGAGGCGGGAGCCTGTTCAACACCCCACTACGTTCCATCAGATTTTGCAGGCCACTGGCCCGGTACAGAAGTAGTAGGGGCGCTAACAGTCGCAGCCGTCGAGGGTTCGGGAAGAGCGCGAAGACCATCTTGCGGAACAGGCGATCGGACAGACTCCTATCGTGGCGGCGCTCTATCTGGCTGCGCGTGGCCTCAATCAGTTTGTCATACTGGACGCCCGATGGGCACGCCGTCATGCAGGCCATGCAGCCGAGGCACTGGTCGAAGTGGCGCACATAAGTATCAGTCATACTTGCCACACCTTCGTTACCCGCCCTCATCAGGTGGATGCGGCCTCGCGGCGAGTCCATCTCCTCACCCCACAGCAGATATGTCGGGCAGGTCGGCAAGCAGAAGCCGCAATGCACGCAGTCGTCTATCAACTCCTCGGAGGGCGGGTGATGGCTGTCGAAGGCCGGAAAGATGGGCAACTCGAAGCCGTTCACGGCAGCGTCGGTGCCTGAGCCATGCAACGCCTCGGCACCGGACAGAGCGGCTGCATATCCTACATCCTGCGCTCCGTCACGCACAGTGGCCTCGCCCGCCGCCTCAACAGCAGCCTGCGCGTGGGACGGTATGCCATACATCTCGCGCCTGTATTCAGGGGAAGCCTCCTCCCTCTGTTCTTTATCTCTTGGCTGCTCCAACTCCTACCTCTTTCTGAAACGCGATGTGGCGTGCTGAAGTTAGTTGTTCGTGCTTCAGTAGCCACGTTTTACTATATCTGTGCTAGATGCCGGCGACAAACCTGCCGGGATTGAGCGTGCCTTTGGGGTCAAGCTGTGCTTTTACGCGGCGCATCAAGTTTAGCCCCTCACCGGAGTCGCCCCACACATCTATTTGAGCCCGCACTTCAGCAGGTGCCCGCCATATGACGAGGTTGCCGTTTTGTGCCTCAGCCTCTTTCCTCAAACGGCGCAATATAGCTGCCGAATTCTCGACGCCAGCCTGGTGCAACCGCAGGAGAGCATGTCCGTGGCCTACATGAGCGCGCACAGTGGTTATCGCCCCCATACCAGCAGCGCCTTGCCGGGCACAATGCAAGAGATGCGGCAGCTCGCTGACGGGAGCAATGAGCCGGACAAGCACGTCGCCTTCGCCGGTGATAGTTACCTCATCAAAACACTGCCACAGAGCGTGGGCATCTTCCGAGGCAAGGACTCGGCTCCCTGCGCCGAAAAGTTGCGCTGCCGTGGCTGCCTGAAACTCTACCGAGGCAGGGGTGCTCTCGAAACGCACAGCCAGTATCGGTGTTTCATTGCCGGAGCCTGAGAAATAGTCCAGCGACGTGGGCACGAGCGTCGAATGCAGAATGGACCCCACCAGCCTCCGCATATCGCCGGGCGAGGGGCAATCTATGACCACGGTTGCAGATGCGCGAGGCAATGGATACAGGCGGAAGGTAGCTTCCACTACAACTCCGAGGGTACCCAAAGAGCCGGTAAGCAGCTTGGGCATGTCATATCCTGCCACGTTCTTGACCACCTTGCCACCGCCTCTGGCAACAACCCCGTTGGCTCGCACGAACGTCACACCCAGGATGAGGTCGCGCACGCCTCCATAGCGCAACCGCCTCGGCCCGCTGTCCGCCGTAGCTATAAGTCCACCCATGCTGCCCAACACAGGTGGGTCTATCGCCAGGAATTGCCCTGCCTGACCGAGCACTGCCTGCAACTCTGTAAGTCCCACCCCTGCTTGCACTGTCACGGTCAGGTCACCGGAGGCATGTTCTACTACCCGATTCAGCTTGCTCAGATCGAGCAGCACGTCACATCGCTCCGGTGGCGCACCCCTGTCGAGCTTTGTCCTGAGGCCGCAAGGCACAACCTTCAATCCTTCACCGTTGGCCCATGCAAGCACACGCGACACCTCCTCAAGGCTTGAGGGTACAACAACTGCGCCGGGCACGACACTAAGCAATGTCTCATGCGGCTTCGGCTGTCTCGTATTCGGCCTGTACTCAGTCTGTGTTGATGTTTTCAAATTCGTAACAGTTTTCAGTCAACAAAGGAGTCCTTTATTTGGCTGATTAAGCAATTTATCATGTGCCACAGTATTAAAAGAGATCTGCGATACCCGCTTGCTGTAGAGGGTGCGGCTCATATGGTCCAGGGCGCTCGCCACAGAGGCGGGGTGTAGGAAAGACTTTATCGGGGTTGTAGATTCGCCTGGGATCAATGGCGCACCGGAGCAGTTGCATCGTTTCGAGATCATCCGGCGTGAACATGGCAGGCATGTGCTTCTTCTTGTCTAGACCCACGCCGTGCTCCCCAGTTATGCTGCCACCAGCGTTGACACAGGCGTACAGTATCTCCCCAGCCAGTTCTTCTGCCCGGTGCGCCTCGCCCTCTATTGAACCGTCGAAAAGCACCAGCGGGTGCAAGTTGCCGTCACCCGCGTGGAACACGTTGGCTACCCGCAGGCCATACTTCTCCCCTAATGCGGCGATCTCATGTAGCACACAGGAGAGGGCGGTACGCGGTATAACGCCGTCCTGCACATAGTAGTCGCGGCTGATGCGGCCCATTGCAGCGAACGCCGACTTGCGCCCTTTCCACATCAGCACTCGCTCGTCGTCGTTTTGTGCTAGCCTGGCCGACTGCGCTCTGCCTCTGCTGCAAATCCCCCGCACCAGCGCCATCTGCTCGTCTACCTCGATGCGGGGGCCATCCAATTCAACCAGGAGAATTGCTCCGGCGTCCAGCGGATAGTTGGCGTGAACAGCCGCCTCGGCAGCCTGGATACTGAGATTGTCCATCATCTCGATGGCCGCGGGCACTATACCTGCCGAAATGATGTCCGAGACCACCCCGCCTGCCGCGTCCGTGCTCTCGAAAGCAGCCTGTAGCGTCGCTACTGACTCCGGTTTACGCACCAACCGCAACGTGATCTCGGTGGCAATGCCGAGCGTGCCTTCCGAGCCTACGAACACACCTACCATGTCGTAGCCGGGCCGCTCTACAGCCTTGCCGCCAAGTCGCACTATCTCGCCGTCCGAGAGCACCATCGTGAGGCCCAGCACGTGGTTGACGGTGAATCCATACTTGAGGCAGTGTGCCCCACCCGAGTTCTCCGCTACATTGCCGCCGATGGAACACACCTGCTGGCTGGAAGGGTCGGGCGCGTAGTAGTAGCCGTGCGGCGCGACACGCTGTGTCACCCAGAGGTTGATAACGCCCGGCTGCACAACCGCTCGCCCGTTCTCCAGATCAACTTCGAGTATCTCCCGCATGCGGCTCAACCCCAGCACAATGCCATCACTGACCGGCAGCGCGCCCGCCGACAGTCCCGTGCCCGAACCACGTGGCACCACCGGTATCCCCTCCGCATGGCACAGCCTCATCACCGCCTGCACCTGCCGGGTGGTCGTCGGCAGCACCACCACCATGGGCAGCCGCCTGTAGTTGCGCAGCCCATCCGACTCATAAGTCAGCAACTGCTCCCGCTCGGAGATTACCCCTTCCGGGCCTGCTATCGCAATCAGTTCACGTACTAGTTGTGCTCGTTCCATAGCGAAGTTCCAGGTTCCAAGTTGAAAGTACCGAGTAGTTGTTAGTTATCAGTCATCAGTCATCAGTTGTCAGTGAAGAACTCCATCATAACCTTTGCGCGTTCTTTGCGTTTCCGTCTCCTAACCCCCAGCCCCTGACCGCTGATCCCCAGATTGAAGTTGCCATTCAAACTCGCGTATAGCGCCTGTGCCGTCGAGCACGCCAAGTTCCAGGCGATAATTGACGCTTTCGCCGGGGGCCAGGAACCGCAAGCGGCCTTCTTCGCGCAGCTTGTGGCGGGGTGTCTCCCATTGATTAGCAGGTTCGAGGGCGCACACGTAATCGCCCGCAGCCATCATCTTCCACTGCGCCAGGTAAGGCAGTTCGGCGGCACGGTAGCGAACATAGGCGCCAAAACCGAGAGGATGGTTGGCTATAGCGGCCTGAGAGTAGCCGCCGCTGCCTACGAGGGGCTTGTGGAAAAACACCTGCTCGGCGAAGTCGCCCACGGGCTGCTCAAAGTGGGTGTGCGTATCGAAACCGGCCCTGGCAGGCGCGTCACGGGGGTTTACCACCTCGCCCCTTATGAGCAATTCGGACGATGGGCTTACGATGGGAAAACCAAAATTGCAGTGATAAAGGAGCATATGCGGCGTGTGCCGGAACCCTTCATTGGAGACCGTGTCCTCGATGACCAGGGAGGTTGCGCCCAGGCTGGTGGAGACCTTGCGCGTCAGAAGCAGGTTCTCACCGCCAAGTAGCGCCTGCCGTGTCTGCCCCTCTATTTCCAGCACATAGTCATCGCCTCGCCACTCCTCCCTAACTTTCACCTTCTCGGCGGGCAGGTGAGAGATGCGTCCATGCAGTCCTAATGCCTCACCGGCGTCCACCTCCGGGTGGCCGAAGAAGGTCAAGCCGCAGGTGGTGACGAGTCCGCCGCCGAAAGTGCGCGCCCAGCCGTAGCCCTGCGGTTCGTACTGCTCCGGCCCACCCAGAGCGGGGTGCAGCCAGGCAAGTGCCTTGCCACCAAAGTCAGCGGCTCCTATATCCATTGCCCTGTCCAGCAGCACCTGAAATCGTAGCCCGCTGCCGGTATATACATCGGCCACACGCATACCGCGAGGCTTGCCATCCGCGAATTCGAGCATACGAATACCCGCAAGCTGCTTCATTGTGCCTGTTAGCTGGCGTAGCTCTTGGGGCGAGTATTCAGCTCCAAACAAGTTGAGCATGGTAGCTCCTGTGCTACTCTATAGCCGATGGATTATGGGGAGACGAAAACGCAAGGGCGCAAAAACTGCAAAGGACCCGCAAAGGTTACGATGAGGATGCTCTCCTAACCACTCAGCCCTCAGCCCTGATCACTATCATCCATCGTCTGCCGTCCCACGGAACCCGCCTCGAACTCCGCAGCCGTGATACCATAGATCAAATCATCAAAATGCTCACCATCGGTGTATATCATCCTGCGGATGCGTCCCTCAAGCCTGAATCCAAGCGTTTCGTGCAGCTTTGCGGAAGGCTCATTGAAGCCGTAGATGTGTACCGTTGCCTTCTGGTAGCGTAACTCGCCGAAACAGTAGCGTAGCACCAGATTGATTGCATCAGAAGCATAACCCAGTCCACGGTGCTCTGAGTTGATTATGACGCCGTAGCTGAACGTGCCATTGCGCCGGTCGCACGAATGAGTGTTGATCGTACCAACCATCTCACCATCGGGACGCTCGATCACCCAGCGAAACTCATCATTTTCCGGCGTCGTCATAGCCAACCGCTCGGCCCAGTGCTGGGTGGCTTGTTCGGATTGGGGAAAACCGATTTCATACCCGCTCCTGGCCGAGTCGCTGTCCAGGTGCCATCTGTAGAACACCTCCCAATCGGACGGTTCGACGGCTCGCAACCTGACCCGGCTTCCTTCCCAGATATTACTCACGATAGCACCTGCCTTGCTCCACCCTCTGTCGCCTCATGCTCCACCCGGCGTAATTCGTTTCCTGCCCAGTCAGCGAAGTGCTGAGATACCACGTCATGGACGGCGTCAGTTTGGCACAGCATACGATTGACCGGGACAATCTTGGCGGCGTGCCGCCAACTCAGGTGGCAGCACGGTGAACAGTTCCACGTAGGTATGCACAAGGACGAACACCTCCAACGAATCGCTCGTGCCGTGAAAGGCACACATGTCCCAAACAACACAAAACTGCCTGTTCCTGCTCTTCAACCCCTGACCCTTAGCCCCTAAACCGTCCAACCCTTCCGGAGAGTGTCGCGTATCGCCTGGTAGCTCTTGCCCGCGGCTATGGCTTCCTCCAGGGCAGGCACGAACACTTTGTGGTAGAAGTCAGCGCCCATACGACGCACAATTTCCTTCTCGAACAGGTCATCGGTCTGGGGTTTGCCGTCGAGCGAACGCCATTTCGATTTGCCTTGCGGCTCGATCCTGCCTTCATCACCATCTTTGCCCATCTCCCACAGTTCAGAAGGCGGCTTGGACAACGCAGAGCGACCAAAGCTGCGCGAGGCCACTACCTTTGCCAGCCACAGTCCATAGCCCATCGCCTCGTCAGGCGGTATACCATCCTCGATTGCCTTCTGGCGGTTGTACTCGGCGAATATATCGAAGCGGCGGATAGGCACCCTCGGGTGGGAGGATTGTTGATCCTCCGTTTCCTGCGTGGTCGTATTGTCCGTCTCATGCTGTGTCATCTCAGGACCCTCCTGGCAGTTAACCCTTCAAATTGCCCTGGCCGCCGCCGCCTTGCGAGCCACCGCCTTGGCCGCCACTACCCCCTGAACCTGCATGCCCAGGGTTGCCGGTGATCTGGCTGCCGTGTATGTTGCCGCCCGTATCGCTGTCGGAAGGCTTGCCACTGGGGTGCTTTTCCTCTTGCTCTTCTTCGTTCGCCCGGTCTCTATCATCCAAAGGGTCTGCCATAGTCTTGTTCTCCTTTCGAGGTAGGTACTATGTTTGTGGCATCAAACTGCTTGCAAGTGATGTG
>JBBSIK010000148.1:0-6871 GCA_038232115.1 Chloroflexia bacterium | reverse complement strand
GAGGTCTTTGAGGGCTATGCGGAAGCCCGCCCCTAGCTCTGTGGCCTGCTCTATCGTGGAGAGGCGTTCGCGGGCTGTCTCGGTGACTTTGCGGCCCGCGTGGTAGAGGAAGTAGGCATATGCTCGATTGGCCCCACGTCCGACGCGGCCCCTTAGCTGGTATAGCTGCGCCAGTCCAAGCTTGTCGGCGTGGTCTATGATGAGGGTGTTGGCGTTCGGTATGTCCAGGCCCGACTCGATGATGGTGGTGCAGAGGAGTACGTCCGAGTCGTGATGCACGAAGTTCTGCATGACTTTTTCGAGGTGGTCCTCCGGCATCTGGCCGTGCCCCACGATGAAGCGGGCTTCGGGCACCAGCGCCTTTAGCTCGTACAGCAGCTTCTCTATCGTCTCCACCCTGTTATGCACGAAAAAGACCTGCCCGCCTCGCTCTAGCTCCCGCAAAATTACCTCGCGCACCAATTGTGGGCGGAACGCCGTCACATAAGTTTTGATAGGCAGGCGGGCTTCGGGCGGCGTTTCGATGAGCGAGAGGTCGCGCACGCCCGACACGGCCATGTAGAGGGTGCGCGGGATGGGCGTGGCCGATAGGGTAAGCACGTCCACCTCGGCGCGTAGCTGCTTGAGTCGCTCTTTGTGGCGCACCCCGAAACGCTGCTCTTCGTCTATCACTACCATGCCCAGGTTCTTTAGCTGCACCTGCTTCGATAGCAGCATGTGCGTGCCGATGATGATGTCTATTTTGCCGTCGGCCAGGTCTTTCACGATCTGGGCTTGCTCGTGCTTGGTGCGGAAGCGCGACAGCATAGACACCGTGACGGGGAAGGCCGCCAGCCGCTCGGAGAAGGTGTTGTAGTGCTGCTGGGCAAGTACCGTCGTGGGCACCAGCACCGCAACCTGCCGCCCGTCCATCACAGCCTTGAAAGCCGCACGCAGGGCCACTTCCGTCTTGCCATAGCCCACGTCGCCGCAGATGAGACGGTCCATCGGGCGCGGCTCTTCCATGTCGCCCTTGACCTCCGAGATGGCGCGTAGCTGGTCGGGCGTCTCGACATAGGGGAAGCTCTCCTCAAGCTCGTGCTGCCAGGGGGTGTCGGGCGGGTAGGCGTGGCCGGGTGCGGCTTCGCGGGCGGCATATAGCTCCAGCAGTTCGCGGGCTAGTTCCATAGCCGACGCGCGCACCTTCCGCTTGGTCCGGCCCCACTCTGCCGTGCCCAGCCGGTGCAGGTGCGGGGGCGCTCCGGCTCCGATATATGGTGCTACGCGGTCGGTCTGGTCGGCGGGCACATAGAGGCGGTCGCCCTCGGCATAGAGGAGGAACATGTATTCGCGGTCGGCACCGCCCGTGGTCATGTGTACCAGCCCGCCGAACTTGGCGATACCGTGCTCCACATGCACCACGTAATCGCCTTCTTTTAGCTCCAGCAGCATCTTCTCGCGTAGGATGGCGGCGGCATCCGACGTGGAGCGGCGCGACTGCGTGGTGGCCCGGCGCATGACCGTCTGCGACCTGCCGAATATCTCCATGTCGGTAAGCAGGACCGCGTCCACAGCGCCGCCGTGAACCAACTGCCAGCCCGAAGCGAGCGCGCCCTGTAGCAAGTTCACCGAACCCGGCGAGGGTGGGGTCAGCAGCGACTCGCCCAGACCACCCAGCCCCGCCGATAGAGCCACTGGTTCGACGCCCGCGATGGCTCGGTTGCCGCCACCTGCGCCATCCTCGTCTTTGCTGACTCGCCCCTTTCTCACCGTGGGATATATGTCTTCGTCCTCCAGCAGTTCGCGCAGGCGGCCCGACTGCTGCGACACGATCACTATGCGCGATCTATCGGCTATGTAGGCGCGCAGGTCGGTTATGAGATTGGGTATGTTGCCGGTGTAGAGGCGCGGGCCGGCGAAGGGTGGGGCTTCAATTGCTCCTTCCGCGCCACCGCCTATGGTGAGCGTGGGCATCCCGCGTCCATCTGCCGCCACCTCTTCCCACGTCAAATATGGCCTCTCCAGCCCCCCTGATAGCTCGCCGTTCTCTATGAAGCCACGGTATAGCTCCCCTGCCTGCCGCTCTATCTCGGCGGCTTCCAGGCGTATCATCTCAGGGTCATCGAGCACGAGTAGTGATGAGGACTGAGGACTGAGCGTACTCTGTAGGGGGGCGAGATAATCGGCAAGGCTGGCGAGGGGTTGGGTGTAGTAGGGGGCGAATAGCTCCATGCCCTCGAAGCACTCGCCGCGTTCGGTCTGAGCTAACTGCTCGCGCCACTCTTCCAGCACTTCCTCGCGCAGGTTGCCCGCGTCTATCTGGCGCAGACGCTCGTATGCCTGCTCTCGCTTCCAGAGGGGCATCTCGCACGATGGCGTAATAACGAGCGCATCTGCCTGCCCCTCCGACCTCTGAGTGAGCGGGTTGAACATGCGGATCGAGTCGACCTCATCGCCGAATAGCTCTATGCGCACTGGCAGACTCGATGTGGGTGGGAATAAGTCTATTATGCCACCGCGTCGCCCGAATTGGCCCGGCTCCTCGACCAGGGCGGCGGGTTCGTACCCCAGGTTCACCAGGTGGCTCAGTAGCTCGGTTAGTACAACTTGCTGCCCTCGCCGTATCACCCTGATGGCGTGACGCATGTCGTCGGGCGACATCGTGGGGTGCATTAGCGCGAAGACGGACGTCACGATAATGGGGGCTTTGCTTGGGTTTTGAGTTTTGGGTTTTGAGTTTTGAGTTAGTTCCTGCAAGGCGGGTACTAACGATCCGTGCTCGGCTGTTCCCAAGCCGTCCTCGCCAACCCCTGGCCGCTGGCCGCTGGCCGCTGATTGCAGCATGGCAAGCACGCGCAGACGCTCGCCGATTATGGTGGGATCGGGGGCAATACGCTCGTATGGGAGGAGGTCGGGGGCTGGGAAGAAGAGGATGGGAGTGCCGGGCGGCGAGTAGGCGAGTAGGCCCTGGTAGAGCATGCGGGCACGTTCAGTCCGCGCGGTCACCACGATTATAGGCCGGCTATGGGGGGCTGTTACATCGGCGTGGAGGGCTGCCAGCATGTAGGGCCGTGCAGGGTCAAGCGGCGCTTCGGCCCATACATTCTCCCCGGCAGCCACGCCTCGCGCCACAGCACCGTATCCCGGCTGATCGTACAATAGAGGCAGCAGACCGGACAGGCTCATACTTTTGCCCCATGATTTTGGATTTCAGGTTTCGGATTTGGGACTTGTGGTTCCGTAACCCAAAGTCTAAAATCTAAGATCCAAAATCGTATCGTTCTCATCTGCCCTTCGACTCCTCTTGGATGATGCGGCGCAGCTTTTCGGCCCATGTTTCTTCTCTGGGCGTGGACGGCACAGAGGGCGGCTCTTGTCTGGCCGTGGTTGCAATTGCTACACGTTCAGGCGGAATAGGCTGGGATTGCTTGTGGGATGGTTTGGCAGGTTCTTCCTTTGTGTTGTAGCGGTTCATTGCCCGCTCCATGCCTGTCGTCAAAATCGCCTCGACCGCCTCGGTTACGCGGGGCAGAGTCTCCTCTACTATGCGCTGCTCTTCCTTCGTGAAGCGGCCCAGCACCCAATCTATCTGGCTGTAGCCTACGACCACGGGCTTGTCTATGCCGATACGCAGGCGCGGGAAGTTCTGCGTGCCGAGATGCTGGATGATGCTCTTGAGGCCGTTGTGCCCGTTGGCCGAGCCTTTTTCTCTTATGCGTATCGTACCCACCGGCAGGTCGAGTTCGTCATAGATGACAAGCACGCGCTCAATCGGTATCTTGTAGAATCGGGAGAGCGCGCCCACCGACCTGCCGCTGTCGTTCATGTAAGTCTGCGGCTTGGCGATGATAACGCGAGTACCCTCTATTTGCCCGCGCGCCACCTGCGCCTCGTTCTGCTTCGTTGAGAACGACATGCCGTGCCGCCGCGCCAACTCTTCCACCGCCATAAAGCCCACGTTATGCCGGCTGCCCGCGTACTTAGGGCCGGGATTGCCCAGACCTACGATGAGGAGGGGCGTATCTTTTTCCTGGGGGGGTTGCGGCATAGCTCCTAATTATACCTTGTTTGGGGGCTGGGGGTCAGGGGCTGATATTTGGTAGGGCTGCTGCAAAGTCGCACTTAGTAGGAGTTGAATACCCCACCAGCACATTGTCATTCCGAGCGTAGTGAGGAATCGGGTAGGTATGCGACAATGCTGAATTAGAGAAAGTGAGTGGCAATCTTGTAATTGAGTACGACGACCAGCCGATTCCTCACTACGTCCGGAATGACACTATGCTGTTTGGGCTGCTGATTGCTACATACATGACTTTGCATCACCCATGGCTGATATTTGGTAGGGACCTAAGGGGTAAATGGTTGCCCGGCTAGCTTGGGGTGTGTGGGAGCCAAGATGCCGTTTGTGACTACGCTTGTGTGTGTCGTAGCCTGCTCGACTATCATACCTCCACGTGACTTACCGCCAATAGAACCTTTGAACGACCCAGGTTGTATGAAACAGTGAAACCTGTTGGCATGAGGATGTAATGCCGCCAGACACACCAGCATACAGGAGGACTATCTTGAGCGAACGCGGCCTCGTACTGGCACTTCAGCGCATTCACGATGATCCAGGCTTCATAAGCATGATTCTCGATGAGCCTGACAATGTACTCAGTATCTACGATTTGGACGACATGGAGCGCAAAGCTCTGCTTCATGCTGTACTTGGCAAAGATGAGGAAGCAATCAGTCAGATATCGCAGCAAGTAGGTCTTATTTGGACAGCAGATCGCATCGAGGGCCCAGGCGCTCTGCCGTTCACGTCGAGCGAACAGGATGCCGGGAGCAGCAGCGTTGCTGTAGGGGAAGGTGATCGGGGTAGCCAGGTAGTCACTCGGAAAAAGAGGGCTCGACGGAGACATCGAGACCCCCTCTATGCTCCTACAGAGGGACATCTAAACTACGAGTCGACGTGCCCTATACCGGGCCATGGCCTCTTCAACATCCAGCCCTGAGTGTGTGTCTTGCGTCCTGCGAGGGAGGCGAGCAGCCCGTTCTTTGCGCTTAAAGCGCAGCTTCAACTACCGACGCAATCTCGAATACCTCTTTGGCATCCAGCGTCGAGCTAAATCCCAGGCTGGTAAGGCGCGGCAGTGTATTAATTAGCAGCGTTGACGTTTGTCCTTGAGGCAATATCTTGAAGAATGGCCGCGTGGAGATTGTGAAGGCTCCCACTTGCATCCGACCCCTCAGCAGCTTGTGTACTCGTTTCGCAATATCTGTATTTAGCTTGGCGGTAACGTCGGGGTCGCCCGTGGCACCTTTATCCGGCTCCAACCCCACTTCACTCTCTATTCGCTTGCTCAGTCCGATAGCGTAGAGGAGTGGCCCGGCATACGCACCGACTCCCTGCTTGTCTATCTGCACCCACACATCTGCGGGTCTCGGCTGCATCAGCGTAAAGTGGATCGTGAAGAGTTGGATAGCCGCACGCTCGCCACCAAGTGCGGCGTGCAGAACTTCCCCCATTACTGTGCCCGCGCCGATGTCCTGGCTGCTTCCTACTTTGTAGACAAGCGGGGCACCCGCGCCCGTTTCCTGCCTCAGCATCTCCTCAACGGCAACCGTTATCTTGCCCTGGTCATGGTTCCGAAATATCAGTTTAGCCATATCTTGCCCTCCAACGGCGAAAGTTCCCATCTGGTTTAGTTATCGAGGCTCCACACTATAGTTGGCCTCCTGCCTTCCACTCTATCTCCGCTCTATCGAAGTTGCCGAGCAGATCGCGGGCTTGTGTGTAGAGGGGGCGCAGGATGGGCGACTTCACGCTGTAGGCTCCGGTGAGTTGCTTGGTCAGTAGCTCGCGCCCACTGAAGACGGTAATGCTATAGGGGCTGGGGTCGCGGCGGGCGGACCTGATTCGGGCTATTAGATCGTTGAGGGCGGCTATAAGAGTCAGATACTCACCTTCATCGGGTAAGAAGTTGCCTTCGTGCTTGATCCTGGTCTGGTGAACGCGTCCATCTCTGGCGATGAGACGGTAAGTGCCGGTGCAAGGCCCCGCCCCGCCTGCTGCCTGCGCCGCACCGTCCATCTTCGTGCCGATCATCAACACGTAATCGGTTTTCACCGCCCACTCGTATGCAACATCCTCTCTGGATGCTTCGGTGCCGCTACTCTCACCGGATTGTGTGCCTTCCTTGTCTATTACTTCCGGCTCCGAGGCAATACTCTGTCTCGCCAGAGCAGCGGCACCCGGCATCTCGCGGCCAGATGCGATCTGTGCGGCGCGGAACCGCTTGTGGGCTGCTTCGTCGAAGTTGAAGGCGGCTTTGGTGGCAAGCTCGTCCGCCGCGTTGTTGTAGCTGCTGTTGGCGTGGCCTTTGACCCAGCCCAGCGATATTGTGCCGCCCGTGACGCGCCGCGCCCGGTCGAGCACGGCATCAAAGGCGGGCCACAGGTCGGTGTTCTTCTTGCGCTGCCACGTGCCGTTGCCACAGTTGACCGTGTAGACGCTGTCGCTCCACACGCACACCTGCTCCAATTGCGCGCCTTGCTCTCCCAGTCTGCGCACAAGCTCGAAGGCGGCCAGAGCGCCCGCTATTTCGGCTCGGTTGTTGCTGGTGGCCGGCTCTTTCTTGCGCGCCGGTATGTAGCCTCCCAGTTCGATGCGGGCGCATAGCTCCGGCCTTTGCGGCTTTGCTGTGTTGATGGGTGTTCGATAGCCAACAGCCACCACTGCAAAGCCCGCCGGTCCGCCTGGATTAGATATAGGCGCCGAGCCGTCCGTATACATCTCGATGACCTTGCATCCTTTGAAGGCTTCCCATTCCGGTCCTTTGCTGGCGGCCACTGCGTCCTGCACTATCTTCCATTCCGGACCGTCTTCCGCGCCCAGGTTGGGCAG
>JBBSIK010000147.1:0-6900 GCA_038232115.1 Chloroflexia bacterium | reverse complement strand
AGCATCCCTGGCATGGGTGAAGGCATCTGCGGCGAGGTCTCGCTGGCCCGCCTCTTCATATGTAAGGCCGAGATACAGCCAACCATCTGCGAAGTTCTGGTTCAAGTTAACCGCGTTCCCCAGAGCCTTGATCGCCACCTCGGCCTGTCCCTTGTCGCGGCTTGTGATACCGAGGCCGTACCAGGCATCTACCAGGTTCGGCGCGACCTGTGTTGCCTTGCTAAAGGCGGCCTGAGCGTTCTGCAAGTCCTTGCGCTGCAGGTACGCCTTCCCAAGATCGTTCAAGGCATCTGGCCACTGCGGTCGTATCTGCACTGCGGCCCTGTACTGCTCCAGTGCTTCGTTCCACCTGCCCATTGCCACATAAGAGTGGCCCGCGTACAAACGGGCGGGCGCGTACTTCGGATCTGCCGCGATCGCCGCCGCGTAAGCTTGCAGAGCCTTCGCATGGTTGTTGAGCGCAGCGTAAGCCCTGCCCTGTCCCGTCATCGCTTCCGCAGATCGAGGCGATACGCTGAGGGCAGCAGTAAATGCCTGTAAAGCATCGTCTGGGTGGCCGTTCGCCAGTTGGTACTCACCGAGCGCCATGGGGCCAACCGCCCCGTGCGGATCGGCTTGGACAGCCAGATTTGCGAAGGCCACCGCGTTCTTCTGGTCACCCGTGGCTGTGTATGCGCGCGCTGCAAGCGCCAGCACTTCGGCGTTGTGAGGGGCCAGTTTCACGGCCTCGACCAGCGATGCGAGAGCACCCACCGGATCGCCCAGGGCAAGCTGCGATTGTGCCTTCCACCTGTAAGGCTGTGGATCATCTCCTCTCAAAGCGATGGCCGTCTTGCTAACTTCGATTGTCTCCTTGTACTTGTCTTGCAGGAACAGAGCACGGCCCCATCTTATAAACGCATCAAACTGGTGCGGGTCGCGTTCTGTAACCGCTTTGGATTGGTCGGCTGCCGAGGCCCAGTCTTGTTGGGCCTCATAAGCCAGACCGAGCGCGAAGTGCGAGTCGGCGCGGCCTCCTCCGACTTGTACGGCCTTCTGCCCTTCGACCACGGCTTTATCGAGCTGGCCCCTTGCCATTAGTAGCTGAAGCAAGGCTATATGTCCGTCTACGTCGTTGGGCCACATAGTGCCGAGGCGATCTAAGAGTTTTTGCGCTTCGTCTACCTGGCCCGCCAGCGCCATAATCTGCCCCGCGCCCAGTAACGCACCGGCATTGTTTGGCTGCACGCTCAGAACCTGCTTGAACTCCGCCAGCGCGTCCGGGGCTTGCCCTCCGGCCTGGACGAGTTGTGCGAGCAACAGGTGGGCTTCCCAGAGTTGTGGGTCGGCTCCTGCGCTCTTGGCCTCGGCAATGGCGCTGCCGTTATCGCCTATGGCCCGGAGGAACCTGGCATGCCACAGGTGGTCCGTCGCGGTGCTTGCGGGCACATTCAGGGCCTGCCGTAGCGTCGCTTTGGCTGATGCTTCGTCTCCCACCGATGTGTAAATCTTGTATATCTCGTCGTATGCTGTGTAGTAAGCGGGGTTTTGGGCAACGAGTTGCTGCAAAGTGGCGACTGCCTTGCTGGGGTTGTTCTGGCTCTGTTGCAGTTGGGCCAGCGCCATGTAAGGCTCGGGAGAGGTGGGGTCAAGTTTTTGGGCGGCGGCCAGTTCTTGCTCGGCAGACGCAGCGTCACCTATTTGCGTGTAGACGCTCGCCATTTGCAGCGGCACGTCCGCTCGTTGGGCATCGAGACGCTGGGCCTCCTTTATACGATCAAGGGCGCGCTCCAGTTTCGTAGGTTCGCCACGTATGTGACGCCATATGCCGCCGAGAAAAGACTCCGGGGGTTCCTTACGGGCGATGTCGGCCCACGCCATGCCCTGGTAAAGGTAGATGCCCGCCAGTTCCTTGTGCAATTCGAGGATGCTACCGGTAGCGTTCTGCGCCGCAACTGTGTCACCCATAGCTTGCGCTCGCCCTTCGTCCGCGCGTAAACCGTCTATCCAATGATTGTACAGTGTTTCGGGTTGCGAAAGTGTCTTCAGTGCGTCCTCCGGCTGTCCGAGCATCAATTGCGTGAGTCCCATGAGCCGGTAAGGTGGTCCGGTGGCAGGGGCGCGGGCAATCACTGTCTGAAGTTGAGCGCGCGCCAGGTCGGCCTGAGACTGGCGATAAAGCGCTTCGGCGCGGTCAAGCCTGGCGGGACCGTAGTCCGGGTCGAGGCGGCTGCTTTCCTCCAGGTCGGTGAGGGCGGGTGCCAGATCGTTGAGCGCGAGGGAGGCCCGCCCGCGTAGCATGTAAGCGCGGGCGAGTACAGTGTTAGAGCCGCCCCGGTTCGACAGAGCTTTGTCTGCGTCGGCCCTTGCTCCGGGTGCATCTCCAGCCGCCAGCCGCATCGTCGCTCTGTCCACCGAACCCTCCGGCGATATATCGCCTAAGCTACCCCAGGCATCAAAGTCTCGCACGGCATCCAGGTACTTTTTGCCGCCGAAATCGCCCGCAGCTTCGAGCAAGATGGCTAGCTGTTGCCCTGATGCCCCGGCCCTGGCTTGCTCCAGTGTCGCTTTCGCTCCATAGGCTGCCCTCGCACCGGATGCGAAGTTACCCAGCTTTGTGTGCGCAAGTGCCAACGTCAAGGGTAGCATTGGATCAACACCTTTGTTCTGCTGAAGCCGGAGCGATGCCGCGTCGGGAAACACCAGTTGCGTCATGTCCGTGGGGCGGAAGCGGTTCCATGGTGGCTGCCCAGGTGTGAAATCGGGCGCGAGGGCGAGGGATGCGGTGAGCGTGCCATCCGCTCCAATTTCGCCCCACCAGAGCATGTCTGCATGGATCCTTGCCCGCTCGGCTTCGGCTTCCTCCGGCGTATCAACAGCCTTCCGCGACTCTCGCAGCGTTAGGTTAGGCACGCCATCTCCGGCTGCTGCCTTGAGCAGAATATCCACGAACGCTTCAGTCGGACTGCCCTGTGCCGGCGCTCCGACGAAAGGGCAGATGCCGACCACTACACCGCCTTCCGCTGCCTGAGCCTGTGTGCCATTTCCGGTTACAACAAGCGTGGCGACCGCAACGCAGCCTGTCACCAGCGCGCCGACAAACAGCAGTGGCACTATCTTTGGACCCAGCTGCAGTCCATGCAGTGCTCGGCCCACGTGCTGCCCCGCTGCTGCCTGACCACGAGGATGAACACCTCTAGCCACCAGGGAGAACCCGCCACTCGGGATCTGACCACCACGTTGTTGGGGAGGCGCGGCATGGGAGGGGCGCAGGAGTCTTGTCGTCAGATCGGCGAGTATCTGGGGAAACGGATTGCCACGTCTGCGGACGGTGTCGAATGCCAGCGCCGCGAGACCGAGCGCCAGCAGGAGCGTGCCTGCTACCAGCAGCCAGAGGAGGTTCACGGCTGGTCCTGGTCCGCTCGCGTCGTGTTCTGCCTGCGCTGCTCGGCCCATTCCCGCATGCGCTGGCCGAGACGGACTTCGTAGCCGCGTTCGGTTGGTCGGTAATAGCTGCGTCCTTCGAGGGAAGCGGGCAAGTGGCTTTGCTCTACCTGGCCGCCTTCAAAGTCGTGCGCGTACTTATAGCCCTGCCCGTAGCCTACCGCCTTCATCAGGCCCGTAGGCGCGTTTCGTAGGTGCATAGGCACAGGCTCGTTACGGCTGCGGGCCACGTCCTGCTTCACCTGCTTGTATGCCATATATAAGGAGTTGCTTTTGGGGGCAAGGGCGATGTAGACGGCGACTTGCGCCAGCGCCAAGTCCGCTTCGGGCATACCGACAAAGTGAACGGCCTGCTGTG
The DNA here is from genome assembly GCA_038232115.1 of Chloroflexia bacterium. Taxonomy (GTDB): domain Bacteria; phylum Chloroflexota; class Chloroflexia; order QHBQ01; family JADMIH01; genus JADMIH01. Next base: position 3,119 of record JBBSIK010000147.1, on the reverse strand, counting down.
CCGCCATTGCCAGGCCGAGCGCGTTCGGGTCGGCCAACCCTATATCTTCGGAGGCCATACGAATCAGCCGTCGGGCGATGAAGAGCGGGTCTTCCCCGGCTTCCAGCATGCGAGCCAGCCAGTAGAGCGTGCCGTCAGGATCGGAATCGCGCACCGATTTATGGAGGGCGGAAATCGCGTCGTAATGGCCCTCGCCCGCACGGTCGTATTGCAGCCATCTCTGCTGGGCGGCATCCTCGACAGCGGGGAGAGTTACGTGGCGCTCGCCCTGTTCGTCATGCTCGGCGGACACTGCGGCCAGTTCGAGCGTATTCAACATGGCGCGCGCATCGCCGTCGGAGATGTTGAGCAGGTGTTCGCGGGCCTCCGAGTCTAGCTCAATGTTGAGGTGGGCAAGGCCGCGTTCTTCGGTGAGCGCCCGGTCTATGAGCAGCCCCAGGTCGTCGGGTCGCAAGGCATGCAGCATAATCACCCTCGACCGCGAGAGAAGGGCCGAGTTCACCTCGAAAGAGGGGTTTTCGGTGGTGGCTCCGATCAGGGTGACGGTACCGTCCTCGACGTAGGGAAGGATGGCATCCTGCTGACTCTTGTTGAAGCGGTGGATTTCGTCTATGAACAGTATCGTGCGCTGCCCACCCTCGGCCAGGCGCTCGCTCGCTTCCTTCACAATCTTGCGCAGGTCGGCCACACCTGCGGATACGGCGCTGACGGGGGCGAAGGCGGCGTTGGTCGTGTTGGCGATCACGCGAGCAAGGGTAGTCTTGCCACTGCCGGGCGGCCCCCACAGGACGAGCGACGGCACACGGTCGGCCTCGATAGCCCTGCGGAGCGTTTTGCCCGGCGCGAGCACGTGCTCCTGCCCGACTATGTCGTCTAGCTTCTGGGGGCGCATACGTGCCGCGAGTGGGGCATCGGCAAGCGCGGCAGCCGCGAATTTCGTGCCTGAATTAGAACCTTTGTCCATGTTCTTAATTATAGCATAGCGCGAATCGGGCTGCGGTGTTTTCCGCACGGATGCGCCTTACGCCTCGTTTTGTGTTATCATACCGCTTTATGCCCACATTTTGCGGTGGCAATATGCGCGTGGCCTTTAGATGCCAAGGATGGAGTGAGCAAGTAAGTGTGGTTTTCCTGGTTTATGTTGTTAGTTGGGTTAGTCGTAATACTTGTGGGTTGCGACGTTTTTACCAATAGTATCGAATGGTTGGGCAAGAAGCTGGACCTAAACGAGGGTGTTCTTGGTAGCATATTCGCCGCCGTGGGCACGGCCCTCCCTGAGACCCTTATCCCGATTGTTGCGGTGATCTTTGGCACCACGGCGGGGGAGAGCCACGCCAATGACGTGGGGCTCGGCGCGATTATCGGAGCGCCGTTCATGCTGGCTACGGTGGCTATGTGCGTCACGGGCATAGCCATATTCATTTTCTCGGCGCGTGGACGGCGCAGCCCCGCATTGAAGGTCAGCAGCAAAATCCTGTCGCGGGACATTCGCTTCTTCCTGGTCGCCTTCACTGTGGCGCTGATTAGCGGCTTTATCGCCAACCACGCTATCAAGATAGGGATCGCGCTTCTCTTGCTGGCTTTCTACGCTTACTACGTTTTCAAGCACGCCACCGACGGCGACGGGCACGTAGACGACGAGGATGCGGGAGACATATCGCCTCTCCACTTCTCACGCGGGCATACCGACCCTCCCTTGGCGATGGTGGTGCTACAAGCCATCGTGGGTGTGGGGCTTATCGTGGGGGCTGCCAGCCTGTTTGTGGGATACGTGAGTGACGTGGCTAATTCCGTGGGCGTCACCCCGCTCATCCTATCGCTCATCGTTGTGCCCCTTGCCACGGAACTGCCGGAGAAGTTCAACAGTGTGCTGTGGGTGCGCCGGTCGAAGGACACGCTCGCCCTCGGCAATGTGACGGGCGCAATGGTCTTCCAGAGCACGATACCTGTGTCGTTTGGTATGGTCTTTACGGAGTGGCACGCCAGCCCGCAATATGTGGCAGCGTTCGCGCAGGCGGGGCTTGCCATCATCGCGGCGGGGCTGCTATTCCTGGCGATTGTTGTGCAGAAGCGTTTGACGGCGCGGGCACTCGTTTTTTCGGGAGTCTGGTACATTGTGTGGCTGGTTCTTGTCTTTCCGGTGGGTCTCGAAAAACTCGTTCAAGATTGGGCCGGAATCAAGTGAAGCAAACCGCATAGCCGAACGTTATGCTATACAGAAGAACTTTCCTCCTTTGGGATAACCCCGGTCGGATCGCCCAAGCCGCCGGGGTTAGTCCTTTTAAACGGGACAATCCAGCCCGTTAACACTCCGTTAAACTCCCCCTAACATCCACCCGGTATACTTGCACAGCGTCATGCCTGCATCTGCAATTCGTCGTAAATGCGGCGTTCGAGATGCCCATTCCACAGGCCGCCAGGCTTGTTGCGATTGCCATTCTTAATGGGGTATACTTGCCGCCTGTGGCTCATACAGTTGTGTGCTGCCCAGGGGCGCAGTGTTTTGACTTTAGAGGGAGGAAGGAGCTAGATTCATGCTTGTTTCATCGAAAACGGGTCGTTTGCGGGTGGTTGCCGCGGTTATTCTGGTGGCGTCTATAATGGCGTCGGCGTTAGGTTTATCTGCCGGGTTGCAGGCCACGCGGGTGCAGGCCGCCGCACTCGTAGTAGCACCCAGTTCGCCGAATGATACGACTTCCCAGCCACTGCCGTTTAGCCAGGACTGGAGCAACAAAGGCCTGATCACGGCCAACGATGACTGGTCGGGTGTGCCCGTTATCACGGGCTACCTTGGGGATGATGCGTCTACTACCGTAGCACCGATTGATCCCCGAACAATAGTTACAGAAACGGCCACGGTGGACGTTAACGCTAACCACAGTGATCCAGACACTTACACCGCTGGAGGCGTGACCGAATTCGACGGCATAGCTAATCCAGTGGTCGCACTACAGGGTTCGGGTGGTTCCGATTTTCCTAATATCGTTATCAGGATCAACACGACTGGGAAGTCCAACATTACCGTTGCCTATAACTTACGCGACATAGACGGTAGCGCGGATGACGCCATTCAGCCCATCGCTTTGCAATATCGGGTTGGAACCTCCGGCAACTTCATT
>JBBSIK010000146.1:0-6936 GCA_038232115.1 Chloroflexia bacterium | reverse complement strand
GCCGCGCCTTTATACGCATAGAAGTCGGCGTCGCGCATACCCTGGCTGCGCAGGCCGTTGTTGAGTACAGCGATGAACAGCACACCCACGATAGTCTTTCGCAGGCCGCCCTCGCCACCCTGGAAAGCATTGCCGCCTATGATGACGGCCACTATCGCATCCAATTCCAGCCCGTAAGCAGCGTCAGGTGCGGCGGCCCCAAAGCGACTCACCGTTATCACCGTGGCCACACCCGCAAGCAGTCCGAGCATGCCGAACATCAGTATCTTGTAAAAGGCAGTGTTGACCCCGGCCTGGATGGTGGCCCTCTCGTCGCCGCCGATAGCAAAGGTATAGCGACCGAGCTTGGTCTTATTGAGTACAAACCAGCCGAATAGATAGCTCAACACGATGAGCATTATGGATGGAGAAATGCCAACTACCTTCGTATTGTTCATAAAATCAACGAAAGGGCTTTGCATCACGATAGAGTTGGCATTGGTCAAGCTGATAGCGAGACCGCGCACCCAAATCCACGCGGCGAGGGTCACGATGAGGGGGTCTATGCCTACCACGGCTATAAGCACCCCGTCGAACAAATCGACTGCAATGGCCGCCACTACCGCGCACAACAGGCCCAGGAAAACGTTGCCGGTGACGTTGAACACGAGGCCGGCAATCACACCCGATAAAGCGATCAGGGAACCGGGTGCCAGGTCTATGTTGCGCGAAATAATGGCGAAGGTCATGCCCACTGCCACTATAGCCAGATCGGCGTTTTGCTCAAGCATGGTGGTCAGATTCGTAAAGTTAAGAAAGTTCGGGTTCACTACCGTAAAGATTGCCACTAGTATAACCAGCATGAGTAGCAGCCCATAAGTGCCCAGGAACCGACCCAGCACCTTCCGCAGGTCCGATCTGCCGCTTGCAATATCGCCGGTATCTTCCCGTTCCCCAACCAAAGCATTCTCCTCGCGTGTTTTGCCCTCTGACTGCTACTGTGCAGCCTACTCTGACTACCTATCCTCTTGAAGGGTGAGAACCTATTTCAGCCGATGACTTAAGCGACACGCCTGCGGACCAACCGGTCAAGTATCACGGCGGCCAGCACCAGGAAGCCGGTGACTGCTGTCTGCCAGACTCCTGGAACGCCTCTGAGAGTTAGATAGTTGAGCACCATGACCAGAATTGCAGTACCTAGCAGAGTCTTCTCGACCCGCCCGATCCCACCGGCAAGACTTGCCCCGCCCAGCACCACGGCGGTTACCACGTCGAACTCAAGCCCCTGCCCCAGCGTTGGATTGACCACGCCGGTTCTGCTCGCAGTAAGCAGCCCAGCTATACCTGCGGTGAAGCTGCACAGTATATACACGAGCATCTTAATGCGCACCACCGGCAGACCCGATAGTTGGGCAGCTCGCTGATTGCCGCCTATGGCGTAGATATAGCGACCCAATCGGGTCTGCTTAAGCAGTATTGCCGCTACTATATATAATCCGAACATAAGAGCAGCGATGAGCGGCAGGAACCAGACCTTCTCGATTGCGACATAGTCAAAAACAGGGTCTTTTACTTCTACCCACGAGTTGTTGATCCAGAGCACCTTCTGCCCCAGGCCCCTGATGGCTATGAGAGTGCCCAATGTCACTATAACAGGGCTGATCATTAGCTTCTCAACGAAGAAGCCGTTGACCACCCCCACTGCGCACGCGGCGAGTAGCCCGACACCTATGGCGGCCCATGTGTTCCAGCCGTAATTGGCGATAAGGGTGCCGGTTATGCCGCTGCTGAGCAGGGCCACAGAGCCTATTGAGAGGTCGATCCCGCCGATCAGCACCACCATCGTCATGCCTATCGCCGCCACGCCGACGATGGACATCTGCTTCATTATGTTGAAGATGTTGTCCACGAGAAAGAAGCGTTGGCTGGTAAATCCGAAAAAAAGGAAGAGTGCAATCACCACAAGGACTGTGCTGAAGTCGCTCAAGAAATCACGGGCCGTGGACGCGCGCTGGCCGTTGGAGGCACTCAGTATGCCCATGGGACCGCCGCGCCGCGTACTGATCGGTTGTGGGGTCGCTTTATCTGCCATGAGGTGTCTCGCCTGAGCCGCCTGTATCACCCTGGATGGCGGCCAGCAAAATTTCTTCGCTGGCTTCCGCTCTCTCTATTACGCGGCTAAGACGTCCATTGTACATCACGAGTATACGGTCTGATATACCTAACACCTCGGGAAGCTCGGTAGATACCACCAGGATGCTTTTGCCTTCGGCGGCCAGCGTGTCGAGGTCAGAATATATCTCGGCCTTGGCTCCTACGTCTATCCCGCGAGTCGGCTCGATAAAGATGAGCACTTCCAGGTCGCGCATCAACCAGCGAGCCAGGATCGCTTTTTGCTGGTTACCGCCACTTAGAGTGCGCACACGGGAGCTGGGAGAGCGTACTACGATGTTCATCCTATCGATGAAGCGCCGCGCCCACTGCCCTTCCTTGCCGTTGTTCACGAATGCGCCCAGCCTGCTGAAACTCTTCAGCGAGGGCAAGGTCATATTCTCCTTCACGCTCATATCGAGGAACAGGCCTTCGCGCTTGCGGTTCTCGGTAAGCAGGCAGATCCCCTGCTTTATGGCATCCTGTGGTGAGCCGATGAACACCGGGCGGCCTGCTCGCCTGATAACGCCACTCACCTCATTCTGCACCCCGAACAGTGCTCTAGCCACTTCGTTTTGCCCGGCTCCCAGCAGGCCGGTGATGCCTACTATCTCACCACGTTGTAACTGAAAGCTCACATCTCGTACTTTCCTGCCCACCGACAGCCCTTCTACCTCCAGGGCAATACCAGCCTGAGAACCTTCGGTGTGGGAGTTATGGCGATAGAAACTCTCCAACTGCTGCCCTATCATACTCTCCGCGAGGGCTTCTTCCGTGATCCCATGTAAATCTATCGTTTTGATAAGCTTGCCGTTGCGCAGAATAGTGCCACGGTCACAGTGCTGGATTATTTCTTTGAATCGATGTGAGATAAAGACGATGGCGATGCCCTGGCTCTTCAGCCCGTCCAACAGCCAAAACAACCTGTCCGTATCCTCCTGCACAAGAGGTGCTGTGGGTTCATCCAACACCAGGATACGGGGATTATATGACAGCACCTTGGCTATCTCCACCAGTTGCTGCTGCGCCAGGGAAAGCTCTCCCACGAGTGTACCTACGTCTATATCACGCACGCCCAGCCGTTCGATTACTTCGCGTGCCCTGCTTGCTACGGAGTGCTCGTTGATGATGAAGCCACGTTCGGCCTCTCTCCCAAGATAGATGTTATCGGCTACCGATAGCTTTGGTACAAGGCTCAACTCCTGGTAGACAGTGCCTATACCCAGCCGCAGGGCCTCTCGCGGGTGGGTCATAGCAACAGGCTGACCATCTACTATTATCTCTCCCTGGTCTGGTGTATAGACGCCAGAGAGGATATTCATGAGCGTAGATTTGCCCGCGCCGTTCTGCCCTATGAGCGAGTGAATCTCTCCCCGGCTCACAGAGAAGTTGACTTGGTCCAGAGCAAGCACTCCGGGGAAGCGCTTGGTGATGCCGATCATCTCAAGGATGGGGCGATCCTGTGTAGGATATGCAGCGTTCGCGCTGCTTTTCACCGTTGTGGGTTCAGTAACCATGCTGACTCATTTCCAAAGATAAGGCGGTCAGGGGCTGGGGGTCAGGGGCTGGGGGTCAGGGGCTGGGGGTCAGGGGCTGGGGCTGATAAGAAAATATCTACTAGCCCCCAGCCCCCAGCCCCCAGCCTCTTACTTCTTATTCATGTACTGATCAACGATGTCGGGCAGCGCCTTATCAAATGGGAACGACTGCATGTTGCTAGTCTGGTCGTTTGCCATTTTGATAGCGGGATCCACGTTGTCCTTCGTAATGAGCACGCCCTTGATAAGCACCTGGTCACCTACATTCTCGCCCCTCGCGACGCGGGCGGGTATCCAGGCCTTCCAGAAGCCGGAGTATTGGGGAGCCAGCAGCACTGTGCTCTGCATGTCGCCCGACTTTACAGCGTCAAGCCCACTCTGAGTACCATCGACCGATACGAGCATGATCTTGTCTATCTTGCCGGCTCTCTTGATCACGTTAGCCGCAGGCACTGTAAGGGAGTCGCTGTTGCCATAAATGAGGTCCAGGTTGGGATATGCCGTGAGCCAGTTCTCGGTTATATCCGCGGCTTTCTTGGCGTCCCAACTGGTAGGCTCTTTGGCATCTACCTTGATGTCGGGGTACTTGGCGATAATATCTGTGAAACCGCCCGTGCGGTCTTCATTGAGGCCCTGCCCCAGCAAGCCCTGCAAGTTAGCGACTTCACCCTTAGCGGAGCCATATTTCTGAGTGAGCAACTTCACCGCATACTCGCCCACGATATTGCCTGTATGCCGCTCATCGAACCCTAGCATGGTAGCGCAGCCATCTATCTTGCTGTGCAAGCACACCACAGGTATACCCGCAGCCTTGGCTTTCTGCATTGAGGGGCCGAACGCCTTGGCATCAATGAAGTTGATAGAAATGACATCTACCTTCTCGTTGATAAGGTTCTCAAAAGCCTGTATCTGCTTGTTTACATCGCCTTCGCCCGAAGTGACCTTGAGATCAAAACCCAATCGGCGGGCTGCTTCCTTTGCGCCGTCAACTTCGCCCAGGTGAAACGGGTTGCTCAGGTCAATTTGTACCAGGCCCACTGTGATGCGTTTGCCGCCTGTGCCCGTGCTTCCGCTTCCTGTTGTAGCTGTGGAGTTCGAGCCTGTGCCGGCTGTGGTAGCGGTCGCCTGCTCGATGGTGGATACCTGGGTGGCTACCTGTGCAATTGTAGCCGTGGGCTGTATAGGCGCAACAGTGGGCGTCTCCGCACCACACGCCGAGAGCAACATAGAGGCGACGAGTCCTAGCCCCAGTACCAGGCTGCCTTTCCTGTTCTTTCCGATCATACCGGTTTCCTCCTCTTGAATATCAGTCTTCTTTTTCTGCCAACGCTGCCAGTTTGAAGCTCGTCTTTGTAGCTTGCAGACCTCCTTTCAGTTCCGCTTCGGTAGTGTCAGATGACAGGTTGATGCGGAAGCGACAACGATCACCGGGGATGTAGTTCTGGGCCACGTGCAGGGGCACATCGCCCCTTGTGAATGTCAGGCGCTGGAGGAACATGAGCGCAACGCCCGGCTCCGTCTGTAGGAGGTGCGCCTGGGCACGGTCCGCAAGCACAGGCTCAAGATAGTCAGTTGCATGCGTAGGCGGCAGGTCATACTTGTCCGCGAGCATGCGATACAGTGGGGGTGCAAACGTGTCGGTCAATAAATCGGGACACAGATGGTATGGAATGTAGCTGCTGTCGAGCATAAGGGGCACGCCTTGCAGGTACCGCACGCGCTTGATGTGAATCAGCCAATCACCAGTCTGTACGGCCAGCAATTCGGCTAGCTCTTCAGAGGCAGGCACCTTGTGCCTCTGTAGCAGCTGGTCTTCCAATTGCAGCCCCTGGCGGGTCATCTGTTCGGCGAAGCTGTAGACGGAGCGCATATCTTGCTCCATCTTGCGACGGACCACGAAAGTTCCTCGCCCGTGGCTCCTCTCCAACACGCCTTCCTGGATGAGATTGCTGATAGCCTGGCGCACAGTTGCCCTGCTCACCCCAGCAACCTGCATCAACTCCCGCTCGGAGGTGATCATGTCGCCGGGATTCCAAATGCCCGACTCTATCTGCGCTCGCAAACTTTGGGCAAGCTGATAGTATAAAGGCATAGCACTGTCTGTCTGAAGTGAAAAGGCCAGCGCCATCATTAATTGCGCCCCCATTGCAGCATACCAACATACCAGTTGGCATGCTGGTACGTACCAGTTGTGTGCTATTCTAGCACAACATATGTTGGCTGTCAATAGGCAAGATGATATTTTTGAGAGCTTATTCATTTTCGGCGGCAGGAAGCTCGGCTCCAACAGCCACGCTGCGCGGCGCGCACCTTCCGCCTCCGGTTCCTCTGCCCTGCCTATAGTGGCTAGCATGGTTATCCGCCAGTGTTCCAGCGTGGCAGCACTTAGTGGTACAATCCACATGTCAGGACCGATAGCCCTTGCCGACCATCAATATCCCATTAAGAACGGGCCAATTACCAGCAGGGCTGCTGCAAAGTTCTATATGTAACAGTTACGAGTGCCAAAGAGCAACTTGTCATTCCGAGCGCAGTGAGGAAGCGGGGGAGTGTTCAAAAGAGCAGAGATAGATCACTCTTGTTGAGGTTGGGATTGGTGAGGCAGGCACGCTGCCTTCGGTTGTAGTGCCAAACGAACATGCGTAGTGCTCGCTTCAAGGCTTGTACGCATCTGGAGGAACAGCGGCTACGTCTCTTCAGTCTGCCTAAGTAGGTTCGTAAGTCGGCGTTCACGCCCTCTATGGTGTACGTCTCCTCCTTACCATAGGAGATCACATAAGTGCTGTTACCACCAGCTGGGTTGGGAGGCCATAGCAACTGTTCATATACGGTGAGATCGTCTGAGGTGTACCTGTTGGCGAGAGGCAACTCGTCAGCGTAAGATTGCATGTGCTCCCAAGTGCGCTCCTGCATCACCTGGGCACCCACGATCAGCCTGCTCCCTCGTGCCACACTCACTACGACATAGACTTGCTCTTTTTTTCTCCTATATAGGTGAATAGCTCATCCGTCTCTACCGTATCGGCGAGAGTTGTATCGCTCACCTGCTCAGGTAAGGTGCGTTCATGAGCGTTCACCCAGTTGATAACACTCACATAGCTGATGCGCAACACTTTGCCTATACCTCGGTAGCTGGACCCTTCCAAATACATGCGTACCGCTAGCTCTTTGGTTGGACTGCACCCAAGTGACCAGACAGTGAGGCAAGTCACATTCTTCTCAAGAGGGCTGTATACTAGCAGCCAACAGAGGAGAAAACGATGCCAGG
>JBBSIK010000145.1:0-6941 GCA_038232115.1 Chloroflexia bacterium | reverse complement strand
GTCTCGTTGCTTCTCTCGCTCCATTGAAGCTCTACGCAGAGCCATTCGGCTGTTCGTCTGGTACTACAATCGAAGGAGACGTGCCTACCTTGCAAATCCTCGCCTCAAAGGTAATCTGTGTCTTTTTTATTAATCACTCCCAGGACCAGCTAATGTTGCGTCTGGCTCACACTTCTGTTATAATCAAGTTCGTGCCTAAAAATATCGGTGTCACAAGATAGAGAAGCAATCAGGAGACTAATTCAGCAATGAAACCCACCCAGGCGATTATGGCGGTCACGGCTCCGCTTATGAAGAATGCTGTGCCGGAGTTTGGCGTTGGCGATAGCGTGCGGGTCAGCGTGAAAGTGGTTGAGGGCAACCGCGAGCGCACCCAGGTGTTTGAAGGTGTGGTAATGCGCTCTCGCGGCGGCGGTATCAACGCCAACTTCACGGTACGCCGCATCGCCGCCCACGGTATCGGCGTGGAGCGCACCTTTATGCTCCACTCGCCCCGTATCGAGAAGATCGAAGTGACCCGCCACGGTGTCGTTCGCCGCGCCCAAATCTACTATTTGCGCGGTCTTACCGGCAAGGCTGCTCGCATCAAGGAGCGCCGCTATCGTCCAGGCAGCGATGTCAAGAGCAAGAAGGCCCAGGCTGCCGCGGCCCTCGCTGCTGCTCCCATCGCTCAGGCCCTAGAGCCGGAGCCAATGGATGTAGAGGCTATTGAGCCCGAAGTGATAGAGACCGACGCCGTTGATACCAGTGCCGATGCTTCTACTGAGAACAATACTGAGGCGTAACTCGTAAAGCGTAACGCGTAATACGAAAGCAGGCAAGGGCTGTGGATTACTTTATCCACAGCCCTTTTTGTAGTGAGTGTTCAGATTAAGGGCACGGAACCGCAGAGACGCAGAGGAAACACAATGTGTATTCTCCGCGCCTCTGCGTCTGTGCGGTTCAATTTTGCCTGGACATGCAACATCTCGACCCCTATTCTGAACGCTTATTTTTTGCGTTACGCTTTACGAGTTACGCCCCACGTGCTAGAATTGCCGCATGGACACACAAACCGCTGTGGCAGACAACCAGGACAGGCAGGTTTCTTCCAGGCGGGTGACGCCAAACTGGGAGAACGAGCTCGATTTACACGCAAAGGGTTATAGGCTCATCGCGGGTGTGGATGAGGCGGGGCGTGGCGCATGGGCGGGGCCGTTGGTGGCCGGAGCGACGATATTCCGCCACCCATACGAGGTGACTTCAAGCGTCACTGCTGCCGAACTGGTCGAAGCCCTTGCTTGTTTAAAGGACAGCAAGATGCTCAGCGCCGTAATGCGGGAAAAGTTGCTGCCTGCTATCGAGTCTCTGGCCTTAGCAACGGGGGTGGGAGTGGTGTCACCCGCTGTGGTAGACGCGATAGGTGTGGGGCCTGCCAACCGGCTCGCTATGGCTCGTGCCGTGCGTGCCCTGGGTATCTGGCCCGATTTCCTCGTGATTGATGCGTTTCGCCTGCCCACTATGCCTCTTCCGCAGCGCCCTATCGTGAAGGGTGATGCCACCTGCATGTCTATCGCCGCCGCTTCTATTGTTGCCAAGGTAGCTCGCGATCACATTATGTGCAATCACGATGCGACTTATCCGGGCTACAGCTTTGCCAGGCACAAAGGCTATGGTACCCGCCTCCATGTGGACGCTATTTCCAGCCTGGGCGTCTCTCCACTGCACCGCCGGACATACGCGCCCATCAAGGCAGCCATACTCGGTCTGCCGTGGCCCCCACCCGGCGAGACCCCGTGTGAAGAGCAGGGTGACTGAGGCGAGCGACCACACAGGGGGCCGCAGGTCTACAGGCGGTCGCGGCGAGGACGTGGCCGCCCTGTTCCTGCAACGCAAGGGCTGTACCATACTGGCGCGCAACTGGCGCGCCAATCCCGGAGAAGTAGACATAATTGTCGGTTGCCCTCTAGAGACACAATCCTCTTCTGACGAGGCTTCCATGCCGGCTACTATCCTCGCCTTTGTTGAGGTGCGCACTCGCCACGGTCGTGAAGGTTTGGCCGAGGAATCTATTTCTCCACGCAAGGCTAACAGCATGATTGCGGCGGCCTATGCTTACATGTCTACCCACAGTCTCGACGCCGAGGCCACCCCCTGGCGTATAGACCTTGTGGCTATCGCCGTGTCGGGCCGTGCCATCACTGCCATCAACTGGGTGCGGGGAGCTATCGAGGAGTGAGGACGGAGTGGAAAGTAGAAAGCTATGGATTGAGCGCCACACTATCCGCCGCCCGGCAGGTCGCGCCTGAGCATTTACGCAGGCCGTCGAGCATAGAGGCAAGCTGCTTGAGCAGGTTGGGGTCAGCCTTCGAGTAGATGTTGGTCAACTCGTAGGGGTCTGTGCGGAGATCATATAGCTCCTTCTCGCCCGTTGTGTACTCCACATAAGTGTAGTATTGGGTGCGTACAGCCTGGTAAGTGGGTATAGCCGCCTTGCCGCCTGCCTTCGTCTGCTGTAGCTCAAATTGCGACATGAACGGCTCATCCGAGCCTGCATAGTGCTCTATCAGCGCGCCCGTGCGCCAGTTGGGTAGGTGGACCGTTGGGTCGCCTTTTAACAGGGTCAAGAGTGAGCGGCCATCCACGAAGTCGGGGGGTTGCACGCCTGCAAGCTGCGCGAAAGTAGGTGCAAAGTCCACTTCCATCGTCAGTTGGTCGTTGGTTTTGCCCGCCGCTATGCCAGAGCCGCGCACCATCAACGGAACCTTGATGTCGGTCTCGTAGGCGGTCTGCTTGCCAAGCTCCATCCTCTTGTTGCCCAGGTGGAAGCCATTGTCCGACGTAAAGAAGATATATGTGTTGTCGAGTTGGCCCGTAGCCTTCAGCTTGTCTACGACGTTGGCTATCATGTCGTCTACGGCCTGTAGCGACTGTGCGCGCAGGCGATAGAGATCGTCTATGGCTTGTATCTGCTTGTCGGTAAGCAAAGGCAGGTTCTTTATGAACTGCGGCTTGGTGCTCACATCGGCCTGGTTGAAGTCGGGTGGGCGCGGGGCCTTGATACCAGGGAAGGCGTCAGCGTAGCGCGGCGCGGGCGTGGCGGGCTGGTGGGGCGCGAATGTCGCCAGATACATGAAGAATGGCTGCTTGGCCTGTACGTTCTGATCAATAAAGGCAACGGCCTTGTTCGACATCACATCAACCAGGTAATCCTGAGGATTGTGGCCGTACTGCTTCAGCGTACCGTTCTCATTGAGAGTGTAATCGAACTCTTCGTAGCCGCCCTTCGACGGGCTGTCCCACTCGTCCCAGCCTGGCGGCACGTAGTTTTCGGCTACGCTGTCCGGATAGCCGTTGAGGTACTTGCCCATGAGCGCGGTCTTGTACCCGCCCGATTGCAGCCATGTGCCGATAGTAGAGTTCTGATTGCCGAGCGCGTAGAACTTCTGCCAGCCTCCTGTGGGCGCGCTGTTGCCCAGGACCTGGTGGTTGTGGACGTACTCGCCACGCTGGATCGAGGAGCGCGATGGGCAGCAAAGCGAGTCGGTCACGAAGAAGTTCGAGAAGGTCATACCCTGGTCTGCTATAAGCGCCTTCAGCTTGGGCATATACTGCACGTCGTCGGCGCGCATATCATCGGTCAGGATGAACACTATGTTCGGCTTGCTGCCCGCAGGAATAGAGCCACCACCAGCGTATTTGGCCTTGTAGCGGAACGTGCCCAATTGTGATAACAACACGTTATTGGGGGCCTGATTCTCAGGATGGTACTCGAACACTGCGCGCTCGAAGTATTGCACAGTATACTGCTTGCCATCAAGGTTGCTCGTCTCCGACAGTTCATCTGAAATAGGGTAACCTTGCTGCATAAGGCCGCCGTGTGCGTTCCAATAGTCGAGGAATGTCCCACCCAGACGGTGGCCCGTTTGGGTAAATAGCACCGAGCCTGCCCGAGTGTTGGGGTGTTGTATTGGCGTGCCGTTCGCGTATTTCTGCTTCAACTGCAAGTCGCCCAAGAGCGATAGGAGCACATTGAACGGCGGTTGGTTCTCAGGATGGTACTCGAACACTGCGCGCTCGAAGTATTGCACCGTGTAGGTCTTGCCGTCAATATCGGAGCGTTCCTGCATCTCGTCCGAAATGGGAAAGCCCTGCTGGGCGAGGCCACCGTGTGCGTTCCAATAGTCGAGGAATGTCCCGCGTACAGTCTTGCCCGTCTCAGGGAAGGTGCGGGAAGCGCCTTGGGACATAGGCGCGGCCACAGTGCGAGACGATACTCCGGGCAGAGCAGCGTTTATCAGCAATATAGCCACACCCAATAGTGCCAGGGTACGTAGGCTAAAACGTGTCATTGGTGATGCCCTCCAATTTGCATAGTAGGGTCAATGGAACCATTAACGGATATTGATTGCGCGTATCTCCTATCTAAATGATAGCAGGTTAGGATTAGCAAGGCGTGAAACGACTGTAAAATCTCTGTAAATTGAGATGAAAGCTGGGGTGGCTAACGGCAGGTTTTCTCTATGAGATAGACGGTGTGGGTGGGTGGGATGTCAGGAGTAACACCTTGACGCACACCAATCCTTTACGATAAACTGGATACGTTAATAATAAAGGATATGAAAAGGATATAATCGCGGAGTCCGTGCTCCGCAACCGGCACATGAGGAGATTCCGTTGGTCCAGACCCTTGAGCGTACCGAAACCGAGAACCAGTCTCCCGGTACTGACAACAGGGTTCAGGGTAAGATATCCCTGGTCCTGCCCGCGCATAACGAAGAGCCGAACATCCGCGCTGTTGTGGAGGAGGCCGCGCGTGTTCTCCCCATCGCCTTTTCCGACTACGAGATAGTAGTAGTCAACGACGGCTCGAAGGACCGCACGCTCGATATAGCTGAAGCTCTCCGCAACGAGAACCCACATGTCCGTGTCGTGAACCACCCCGTCAATCGTGGTTATGGCGCTGCCGTAACCAGCGGTTTCAACGCGGCCACCGGCGACTTCATAATGTTCATGGACTCCGATCGTCAGTTTGACATCAACGACGTTCACCTCCTGACGCCCTTTGTCGAAGAGTATGGCATCGTGGCCGGATATCGTATCAAGCGCAATGATCCGGCCCACCGCTTGCTCAACGCCAAGATATTCGGTCTGGTAGTGCGTATTCTATTCGACATAAAGGTGCGCGATATAGATTGTGCTTTCAAGGTCATGCACTGCGACGTGCTGAAAGGCATTAACCTGGAGTCGCCGGGCGCGCTCATCAACACAGAGATACTAGCTAAAGCCAAAGTCCAGGGTTGTACCATCACACAGGTGGGCGTGAACCACTATGCACGGCGTGAGGGCGTGCAGTCGGGGGCTAATCTCCGTGTGGTGGTGCGGGCCTTCCGCGAGATGCTCCGGCTCTGGTGGCGCATGCGTAGCTATTCTCCTCCCAGTGGCGAAGTGGTCGAGCGTCCTCCCACATGGCGTGGGTATGTGTTGTTCGGTAGTGCGGGGCTGACCGGCCTTCTATTCTTACGCGGGGTGTTGAGGCTGTTCAGGAAGTAGCTGCTGAGGTTGATGCAGGCAGATTCCTGGTGTACGCCTGGTTGACAGCCACGTCATGTAGTCGGCATAAAAAGAGGGGCGGGCACCAGGCCTGCTCCTTTACTTTTAATCAGCATGGGAAAGAGGAGAACCGGTGACAGGCTCCTTGATCCCTCAACCTACCCCGCACATTCACTCCCAAGAGGGTGCGTTGCATGCTTCCTCAACGGCGTTACACACGACAACCGCTTTTTTGGCGATGTGGCGACGCCGCCTTTCTTAGCCTTACCCTCCCTGCAAGGTAGCATCCCTGTAAATCCCTAATGGAACCTTTGCTCCCCTCTTTCGCATACTCTACTGTGGAAAGCGCTTTTCCGACGACTGACCCATATGTGGAGTCCTGAGAACAATGACCGAAGAAGATGAACTGGTCCGGCTGGCCCAGTCGGGCGACCAGGAGGCATTCCGTAAGCTGGTGGACGTATATGCGGCCCTCACCGAGCGAGTCGCCCGCGTGCTGTTGGCTAATCGCGCCGACGCTGAGGACGCCGTGCAAGACGCCTGGCTCGATGCCTGGCGAGGATTGCCGCGCTTCGAGACGGGGCGACCACTCAGGCCCTGGTTGCTAGTGATAGTCGGCAATCGCTGCCGCATGGTGGGCCGCAAGCTCAAGACGCCCAGCGTGCCCTACGACGACGCTATGCTTGACGGCTCTCCTGCCTCCTCCCAGGTGGACTCTTTCAGCATCCTGGGTGGCGCCAGCTACAATGACCTGCAAACAGCCGTTGATGGTCTCGACGAAAGCCACCGGCAGCTACTGGCCCTCCGCTTTTTCGCGGACCTGCAATTAGATGAGATCGCGGAACTTCTTGATGTGCCGGTGGGCACGGTCAAGTCACGTTTGCACAGAACGTTACAGCTTTTGCGCCGCCGTCTGACACAGAGCGCCGCGCTTGAGAACGGTAAGAGGTGAAATTATGAGCATAAACGATACTTCTAACGAAGAATTGGACCGCCATTTGCGGGAGCACTTTCGGCAGCACTATGGCGAAACCCGGCAGCCCCCTGAACTATGGGGCGCTATCTCTCCCAAATTGAGCCTGTCGGACATTGCACCTACGCAGGTGGCACGCGACGACACCCGATCCCACTCAACTGAAACACAGCATAATGATGAGTGGATGCCTTTGCCCGCGCATAACAAGCAGCTCGCAGCCGTGCCGTCAAGTACTGTGCGTCGTCCGTTCAGGCGCATGGCGATGATCGCTTCCTCCCTACTGGCAGTTGCGTTACTGCTGGTGGGAGCCTTTGGTATGGCCTCTATGCTGAACCGCCAGGCGAAGTTGGGAGCGCCCCCTCAAACACCCCTAGCCGTAATGCTTCCCACCGCTACAAGCGAATCAGCAGGCATATTAGCTACGGCCACCTCT
>JBBSIK010000144.1:0-7008 GCA_038232115.1 Chloroflexia bacterium | reverse complement strand
TGACATCGCCGACACCCTTCCTCACACCGTATTTGCCACAACGCCCGCTTAAGGTCTGGGACCGTACTGACGGTGTACTCGCAAGCTTACTCTTTCTCTTCAGCTTGGCCCTCTATTCGGCTATGCTCGCGCCCACTATCACCTCCACCAGCTTCGACTCGCCTGAACTGATCACCAAGAGTGGGCTTCTTATGGTGGCTCACACTCCCGGATCGCCCGTCTATGTATGGCTCGGCCATCTTTTCTCACTACTGCCATTCGGTGAGCTGGCAGCGCGCGTGAATCTGATGTCGGCGCTGTTTGGCGCTGCCGCCGTGGCGTTGCTATATCTGCTGATAGTGCGCCATCTATCAGGCGGACGACTCGGTGCCCTGAGCGGGGCCGCACTGTTCGGACTATCTCTTACTTTCTGGTCACAGACCCTCACCGCGGAACTATACGCACCGAATATCGCTTTCGTAGGCTTCGCGCTACTGGCGTTGCTTGAGTGGGGCGCTACCGTAACTGTGCAACATAACGTTCGTGGGGGTCGCTGGTGGCTGGCGGTCGCGGCGCTCACCTTCGGACTCAGCCTGGGCATACATTTGTCAAACGTGCTTTACTTGCCCGCATTCGGTCTCTTCGCACTGCTCGGCTGGCCCATGATGAAAGGAAGGCTTGAGGCTAGGGGTCAGGGGCTGGTAGGAGACGGAAGCGCAAAGCACGCCCTGAGCGAAGCCGAAGGTATACAAAGATCGCATAGGACACGCAAAGTATATGCTGGGGTTCGTGTATCTCAACTCAAAACTCGAGACTCAAAACTCATAACTACCGGCCCCCAGCCCCCCATCCCTTACCCCTTCCCAAGCCGGTTCGACTGGCGAACGGGAATACTGGTCACGACTATTGGGCTGCTGTCGTTCGCGCTGCCATATACCTGGATATACTTCAATCTGCCCAAAGTGCCCGCCGGGGATTTCTTCCCCAAAAACGGGTCCGGCTGGCCTGCTTTCTACGAAGATACTTTTAACGCTTTCAGCGCGTATCGCTTTGGCTTCCACGTGCGCGAGCTACCCGACAGGGTGGCGCTTTTCCTGCACCTGCTGATGCTCAACATCGGTCTGCCGGGCATTGCGCTGATGCTAATCGGCGCATGGCGGCTACTGTTCTCCAGGCTGCGGCTCTTTTTTCTGCTGCTGACGATGATGGCAACTAATATGATCTTCTACGTGGACTACAATGTGCCCGACGGCGATGTGTTCTACATCCCCGCCTACTGGGTAGCTGCATGCCTGGCGGCGGTGGGGCTGGAAGCAATCGCGGTCGGGTTGAGGGCACTGGCAAGAGGCAGCCAGAGGAGAAGCCGGGGAACAGCGGTTGTTACCAGTCCCATGAGCAGGAGCCTGGGCATACAGGGCGGTGCGCTTAGTCGAGCACCATTCAACGTTGAACTGTCCGGTTTGGCGATAGGCGCTATCGTGTTCGTACAGTTGGCGGCTGATTGGCAACAGAACTACCCGTCCAACAACTTGTCGCAGGACCTCAGCTTCCGCGACTTCTATCGCAACGCTTTTTCGATGATCCCGCAGGGCGCATATTATTACCATCGGGGCGCATCACTGGGCTATGATTTTCTGTACTATACGCGGCTGTGCGGGGTGAGGCCCGATCTACATGTGCAAGCCGGAAGAGCCTGGGACGAAGCCCCACCACACAGCTCGCCATGGCCGCCTGGCCCCGTCTACTCAGGTGTAAACAGCCATGATTCCTGGCTGCCGAGCTTCGTGCTCGATCCCGGTGATAACACGAAGTGGTACCAACCCCTCCTGACCGGCATGTTCCGCTTCGAGGGCGGCATCCAGCAGGGTTGGCTCAATCTCTACTCGGTGCGCCACGCTAACGATCTTCCAACCGATTGGCTGGTGCCTGCCGATAGCCCCGCCGCTCGCCCTTCACACCCCTTGCAAATAGACTACACCCGCCGCTTCAGTCTGCTCGGCTATGATGCCGATCCCCACGCCGAGCGTGGTAAGCCCTGGCATCTGGTACGCTACTGGCGCACCACCAGCACCTTCCTGCCCCAGATGGCTACGGTGCTGGGGGATCATGTGGCAGTGGAGGCGCACGTGCCGCTCTTCGACCAATTTGAGACATACCTGAAGGCTAGCGGCCTGACCGAGCCTGATCTGAAAGACTACGTGATCCGCGACGACCTGCACCTGGTAATCCCCTCGAATATACCCGTGGGCCGCTACCCCGTGACCGTTTCCACTTCCCGGCCACGCCTTATGTCGCTCATCCTCGACCCTGCATCGCCCGACGAACTGCTGCGGCGCGAGGAAGTGCTTACAACCATAGACGTAGTAGACAGTCCTGGCGGCCCACCTCCCGACCCATTATCACAGGGTGGAAGGTGTACACGTTGAGCCGAACGTCCGCACGTGGTTGGGTAGCAGGCGCGCTGGCGATAATGTTGCTACTTGCGGTCGCATTTGGGATTGGCGTATATATGGGCGATAAGGGTGAGACAAAGCCTACCGTACCACCATGGCCCCAGCCTGTGCCTCGCAAGACACCCACTGCGCTTACACTTAACGTGATGATGCCTACCGCCTATCAACTTTCGTACGACCCACTACATGGCTGAAATGGATCACGATATGGCTGCTGACGATGATGGTGATGAGCCGAGGCCACGGTGGCTGGTGATTATAGGTGTGTTGCTGCTGGTGAGCCTCATGGCAATCGCAGCCTTTTCGTTGGGGGTGTATGTGGCCGAGCGCGGTCTGCTACATTAGTTGGATATCAGTAGTTGGGTATCAGCTGGATATACACCAGCCACACATACGTCAGGGCTTAATCGCCGGACCCCACCAGAAGCTGGCTGCTATGATTATGTAAAGCCCTATCAGTGTCACGCCTTCCAGCCAGGTCGACTCTCCGTCGTTAACGATGAGCGCGCCCAGCACCGCTGTAAAGACCAGCGCGGCTATCAGGAGAAACGGCGCGACCAGGGTAAGATGCGCCATGGTAAAGAACTGGCTGATGAGCACCAGTGCGGGAATAAGGGCAAGGGCGACCTGGAGGCTGCTGTTGAGGATCAAACTGATCGCCAGGTCCGGCTTGTTTTGCATCGCCATCTGCACGCCCACTACGTTTTCTACCGCGTTCCCCGCAATCGCCACGATCACGAGGCCCACGAAGCCCTCCGACAGGCCCAGGGTAGCCATTGAAGGCTTGAGAGCTTCGACGAACCAATCCGAGACGAAGGCCGCGCCTACCCCGCCGGCAGCCAGCGTGCCGAGGGCAAGAAGCAGCGGCCACTGGTTCGCTATGGGAGCCGCTTCCCCGGAACTAGCGCCCGATCCGCCTCTAAGAGAAAAAGGAATGCTGGCGGCAAAGATGATCAGCAGCACTATCGCGCATATGATGCTAAGGTCGTCTATGTGGCCCGCGTCGGGACCGCCGGGCGCTGTCGCAAACGTGGGAATGGCAAGCGCGGCAACGGCGAGTAGCAGCAGAGTGGAAATCATCTGGTTCGGTCCTGGCCCAAACTTCTGCGCGCCATGCTTGAGGCCGCCCAGGAAGAATGCGAGGCCCAGTACAAGCAGGCTATTGGCGAGTATGGAACCGATGAGGGCGGTCTGCACCACCACTACCAATCCCGCCTGCAGCGCGAAAAGCGAGATAAACAGCTCTGGGAGATTACCGAGCGCCGACTGCAAGACGCCCGTCGCGCCTGGCCCCAACCTGTGGCCCAGTTGTTCGGTGCCCTCGCCCACCAGAGACGCCAAAGCCGCAAGCGCCACCGCTGAGGCAACGAATACAGCCACGCTATTCGCCCCTACCATCCTGAGAATGAGGGTCGCCGCCGTGGCAAGTAGAGATATAACCAGTACAATCTGGGCTTTACGACCCAGCAGGCGTACCAAATCAGTCATGTTTAGGGGTGCTCCTATGGAATCAGGGGGCAAGGGATCAGAAGCTATTTTCGTTGGCTACGGTTGCCCCGGGCCATGTTTACTCGGCAGAGTATATCAGAACAGACGTAGATATTGCTATTCCAGGTTCTTCGCCATGCGCTGGAGCACATCAATGACTGTTATATACTCTTGTTCCGTGATGCCCTGCATCGCCTGTCTTCTTACGTTGCTTTGCAGCTTGAAGATGGTTCCGCGCTCGGACTTGCCCGCGCCGGTAAGTGTCAATTCAGTGGTGTCACCACTGTCATGCTCAATCACCCAACCTTCCTGAACAAACTCACTGACAATCTCGTTCAACTCACCTGAATCTACAAAGGTGCTCATAGCGGCATCCAGACTGAGCCTCCCGACAGCGCCCTCTTCGTAGATGGTGTTGAGCGCTTGCCAGCGTAAACGTGTGAAGCCATTGTCATTGAGCACCCTATCAACATGCTCTGTAATGACCTCATCAACGTGCTTCAGCCAGTAACCGATGGGCAGTTGCTTTGCTATGTCTCGTTGTGCCATAGATGTACCTCCTGAAACGATAACAATATGCGGAAACTTGACGCCAAGAACGCGCCAAGTTTATGAAGGGTGTTCTTCACTAACCACTCGTGACTAAACAGCCGCGTTCTCCACGCCGTATCGCAGGAGCACCGATCCGCCTTCGTTTAGCTGCCGGACTTCGAGCAGACGCACACGGTGATCGAACTGCACACCTCGGAAGAGGTCCAGCCCAACCCCGAAGATGAACGGTTCGACTGTGAGCCATATCTCGTCTACCATGTTGCTCTTGAGAAAGAGCGCGTTGATCTGAGCGCCCCCGGTGAGCACAGCCTCCGTGTATCCGCGAGCCACCAGGCCATTTATTATATCCTCCGGCGATTGGTTGGTGAACTCGATTTCGCCGGGCCGGCTTACCTTGTCACTCGGATCGGTTGTGAGCACGATATGTAGCCTGCCGGGGAGCGGCGCGGGCAGGGTCTTGTAGGTGTTGTGCCCCAGAATGATGACACCGGCCCGCTTCGATGTCGAGAAAAACATCTTCTTATCCTCGTGCGAGGACCAATTTACAAAGTGCGCCTCATCACGGGCGATCTTGCCGTCTATCGTCACCGCCGCCATCAGGATTACTTTCATCCGCAATTACTCTCCAATGCTTGCGCTCCTCTCGATGTCGTGGGCACAAACTCGACAAGAAGCGTCTCGACGGCAAAGGGCGTGATCTTCAATTCACCCACAGGGCCATGAGCATTAGTCATATACAGCAGCTCAACGGGTCGCTCCATCAAGTCGCACCGCCAGATACGGACACCGCCAGCCCGTTGCAGATGGGTAAGCATGCTGTTGAGCCGTACCTTACGCGGGGTGCCTTGCCTATCAACGTAGCGCAAGACCAGACCGGCCCCGTCATGCCTGGGGCGGCACCCGATAAGCTCCAGGCACTCGCTATCCAGGCAGAGAAATGGGTCCCGAAATCTGTGTGTTGACATCGGGTCGTGAAGATGTTCGGGAAGTATATGTCGCAAGGGGCTGCTACGCCAGGTGCCCGTGTGAAGCGACGCGCAGACACGCCACGTAAAATCGCCCTCAAGCCACTGAGGGAAGTTCGTGCCCCACTGTGTGTTCGATAGATGGGCGTAAACGAGTGGCTCTGTGGGCACCCGATGAGGGTCGAAGAGGTAGATACCCACATCGCCAAGCGACACCAGAGGCATATCCACAGGCCGTATTGTAATTCCCACCCGCTCGTCCGACACGTCTACTCCTCCATCAACGCACCACAGGTAGCGGTTGGCGCCCTCGGCTATATCGCGCGCCGGGTCTATCACCGAACCGATCTGCCCAATGCGAAACAGTGGTTTGGGCAGATCGAGGGGGAATGGCACGACTGTGCTTTCGGCCAGAGGCGTGGCTTCCTTGCCGGTGATGCTGTACTCAAAGTGAAGCGCGCTTGCAAAGTGATCGTTGAGGGTTATTTTTATAGAGACCGTTTGTCCGGGCAGTGGCAATGTTGATCGGCCCCCGGTCGCTTCCAACGTGCCGCCTTCCATCAGGATCGTGCCGATGTTGTCTTCGACCTGTCTCCGGAGGGTGAAGTTGCGCGCATAGGCGGTGATATGGGGCGTGTCCTCTGGATAGCCCGCCTTGCCGAAGTCCTGCACGAACCAGTCCTGGAAGAAGAGGCCATATGCGCGTATGAATTCGGCTATATCGGCGGTGGAATAGATATCGTAGCGATAACCTCCGAACGGCTCCGTGCTCGACCTGTCTACCCACTCCCGCCCGCTCACCTTGTCCAGCAGCGAAACTATACCACCCCACACCGGGTCCACCTCAATGCGCATGTATTCATTCTCAAGCACATTGTCCGAGCTATCTAACAGGGGGACCTCGAAGTCAGCCACCCCTAGCTGGTCAACGTCGCCTGATGGCGTTGCCGCGGGTGAGGGTTCGCTCTCTATCGCCCCATTAGTTATCCTCAGAGCTTCCTCGTAAAAGGCTTCGGCTCTAACGACATAGGCAGCCTTGGCCTCCCACGAGCTTTCCAATCGCAGATATGGCTCGGTCCGGCGTGCAGACTGGAACTCGGTACCGAACGCCCGCTTGATAGTAGACTTCACGTCTAGGCCCCATGTGTGTTCGCCAAACAAGAGCAACTGCTCGTAGGCGGCATCTATCAAAGGCGCTACTTTGCGTGCCAGTGGAAAATCGTGACCGCTACCCTCTATGCCGGGCCAGTCATGTTCAGCCGCCAGCACTTCTATTTCCAGCAGCTTAGCCCGCAACTCGCGCACACGCTTAACCTCGCGAGGCATCGTGCCCACTCCATGTATCCACGTGTCCGCCAGGTCGTATGGGACGACGGGCAGGTCTGCCAGTTGCTCTGGGTGCTCGAGCAGCGACTCTGCGAAGTCACCCAATTCGCCAAACATCAGGTCGACACCGGGAGCCTGTTCCGCGACTAACCGGCGCATACCCACAAGGTCATCAGGCGCGTGCGGGCCATGGTTGTCGAGCGTTTGCTGCATAGCGAGCCATGTGTCGAAAGGCCAGTCGTCGG